>DAOUGM010000145.1:0-47651 GCA_034428895.1 Anaerolineaceae bacterium | reverse complement strand
CATTTTTAATCTTCTCGAAGCAGCGTTTGATCGCCACGTTGACCATGTCCTCCCGATAATCCGCCGATGAACGGATATCGGAAATTGGTGAGATTTCCTGCAGCAAGGGTGTGAAATCGAGTTCAAGTAAAGCGTTTATATGCTTTCCGGTAATGGCATCTTCAACTTTTTTCATGCGCACAATGGTCGGAGCGACAGCACCCAGTGCAACCGAAGCGGAAGTGACAAGATCGTCTGCGAGATTGACCTGTACCGCTGCGTTGACCAGTGAGATTGCCTGCGCGTTGCGCAGCGCGAACTTATAATATGCCGATTTTGATCGCAGATCGATCGGGATGATGATCTCAAACAAAAGTTCATCGTCCCGTAGGACTGTTTTTCTTACGCCGGTAAAGAATTCAGATAATTTAATGCGTCGTTCACCAGTGGAAGAGACCAGCACTACGTGGGCATCGAGCGCGATTAATGGTGTGATCGTATCATTGGCGGGTGATGCCGTGATCAGGTTTCCGGCGATCGTTCCGCGGTTTCGGATTTGCGGCGAACCGACCTGATAACTGGCTTCAGCAAGACAGGCTGCATGTTTCTGGATGATCTCTGAAGCAGCAACCTGGTTATGCGTGACAAGTGCACCGATTTGGATCTCTTCATCGTTGAGCGAAATCGTATCCATTCCAGCGATTCTGGAAATATCGACGATGATCGACTTTCCTTTATGTCCGCCACGCTCCAGTTCCAAAACCAGGTCAGTACCACCTGAAATGATCTTGACTTGATCCTTGTATTTCTCAGTCAAGTTGACTGCGTCGGAGAAATTCCCTGCGATAAAGTACTTATCCCACATAATTCACCCGTTTTTATTTTTAATTTTATCGGAATTCTTCGAGTTCATCAGCATGATGATCTCAGACAATATGCTGATCGCAATTTCCTGCGGTGTTTCGGCATGCAAATCCAGCCCAATTGGTGAGTGCACACGTGAAAAAGCTTCCGTGTCGATCCCTTTGGCAATGAGTTCATTTCTGGTGTTTTCCCACCTTTTTTTGGAGCCGATGATGCCGATGTATTTTGTTTTTGTGCCCAATAACGAGGGTAAACCTTCAATATCGATTTCTGCGTTCTTCGTAGTGAGCACAAAATACGCATTTTCTGTTACATTCATTTTGTCCGGAATTTCTGCCATCTTGCAGCAGAGAACCTCGTCAGCCTCGGAGGCGGTTTCAGCATTGCAGAATTCAATGCGTTCATCGCTGAGCACCACGCGATAATCCAGCCATTTCGCCAGATGTACCACTTTTTGGCCGACATGTCCGCCGCCAACCACTACCAGGGTTGCTTTGGGCAAGACTGGTTCCAGGTAAACCTCCACGCGTCCGGAAGTTCCGGATTCTTTTTTATCGGAAGAAACATAATCAAAAGGGATGAGCCGAGGTTTACCATCTCGCAAACTATCAACAGCTTGTTGAACGATCAATTGCTCGAGTTCACCGCCGCCAATTGTCCCTGAGATGCACCGGTCTCCAAATACCAGCATTTTGCTTCCACTGTGTCGCGGCGTCGATCCATCGGTCTTGACGATTGTGCAAATAACCACCGCCACACCGTTTTTTTCACATTCTGCCAGTTCCTGATATAGGGGCATCTACTCCTCAAGTAAACCCAAGACCACCGGTAACAGTTGTTTTTTACGGGAAACAACACCTTCTGCCAGCAGTGTATTATCCGGTTGCGGCAGATACGGCAGGTCAGCCAGTACGGCGGGGGGATTGGAAACAAGGATGCGGCTCGATCCACGCACTACATCCGTCACCATTAACATGGAGAACGCAACATTCCTGGTTTTCCGTAGAACCTCAAGTGCCTGATTGAGGGATTCGACTTGTTCTGATACTTCGTTCAAATCGCTCACTTCAGCCTGGGCAATGGCAAAGTCCATGCCGCCGGCATTATAAATCTTCATATCACTGGTAACCACATCCTCTGGTGATCGGTTCGCAAGTCCGGCGCTTGCCTTGAGCACTTTTTCACCAAAAGATTTAATCGTTTCATTCTCCAGAGGATTTCCTGGAATGAACGCCCACCTCGACAGGCGTTCTGCTGCTTCTTTGTCCCGGGGAGTCGTGGTAGGCGATGAGAGAATTAATGTATCGGAAAGAAGACCGGCAAGCATGATGCCTGCAATGTTTGGCGGGGCGCTCAAACCGGTATCTTCGATGCGCTCGGAAACCAGCGTGCTTGTGCTACCAACAATATCCACCGTCATACGAATGGGTGTGTGTGTGGATGGATTTCCCAGGCGATGATGGTCTAAAATCTCAATCAGTTCTGCCTCCTCCAGCGAGGCTACCGATTGAGAGGGTTCGTTATGGTCGACCAGGATAAACTTCAATCGGGGAGGATTTAATAGATCTCTTTGGCGGCAAATGCCAACATACCGTCCGAATTCATCGACCACCCAAACCTCATCCCCTTCGATGCGCAGGATGTGATTGAGTACATCACGAATTTTAATATTTAGATTGTATTTTGGAACGTTGGTATCCGCGGCTTCCCTGCATGGCAATTCAAGAATCTTGTTGATGGCGATATCCTGCGACTTTAAACTGCTGCCGACCAATTTTCCCAGGTAGTTGAACAGGCTGCGACCAGTGATCAATCCATAAGGTGTACCGTCGTCATTCAGGATGGGGGCAATCCCACCCGTGCGGTTGGCCAATGCCCAAGCTACACGCAATGGTTCTTCAGGTGTGCTGGTATCCAGCCTTCGCGCAACCGATGAAAATCGGGGAGAGGCATCCGTAACCAGTACGGGCGCGTACATGCCCAGAAATTTGATCACCCAGGAAGTTTGTGGGTTGAGCGCGCCCGCCCGGGCGGCTATGGCCTCGATGCCGTCCCTTTCCCGCAGCAACCAGGCGTAGCCGATTGCTGAAGCGATGGAGTCCGTATCCGGGTTTGCATGTCCGATCACATAGGTTGTTGAAGAGCTCATAAAATATTTTATACCTCTAATAAATGTGTATTATTGTCCTTTGTAAAGGGCATGCCAAATTCTTTCCGGTGTGGCTGGGTTTTGATAAAGGTCGGCGCCGCAAGCGTCTGCTATCGCGTTGGCGACTGCAGGAGCGACCCCATCCATTGGGATTTCAGCAACTGCCTTGATGCCGAAGGGATGAGACGGTTCGAAGGACTCAATAAAGATGGTCTTGATCTCCGGAACCTCGTCTGACCGGAAGATATGGTAATCCCTGAGGTCTTTTTCCCTCGCATTTCCCTTTTCATCGTACATCATTTCTTCACACACCGCGTAACCCAGTGCCTGGATCATGCCCCCTTCGATCTGACCCGAAGCCGTTAATGGATTGACGATGACTCCGGCATCCACTGCCATGACCAGTTTATCTACAACCAATTTTCCGGTTTCAATATCCACGGTTACCTCGGCAAACTGTGCGGCAAACGGTGGGGGTGATACCGGGGACATGAATGATCCCATGCCCATGATTTGTTCCTGGTCGCGGTGGTGCAGAGTCGAAAGGGCAATATCCTGTAATGTGACGCTCCTGCCGTCCTTTGCGAAGGCTTTGCTTTGTTTGAGGGTAATCTCGGATGGCGAAACCGAGGTTTTTTGGTCGGAAAGCATTTCCGCAGCGCGTATTTTTATGCGTTCTGCAGCCATTTTTGCAGCCTTGGTTACCGCGCCGCCTGAAATATAAGTTGTGCTCGAGGCGTACGCGCCTTTATCGAAAGGTGTGAAATCCGTGTCGGAAGAATACACGATGATATCTTCCAGGGGTACTCCCAGCACTTCCGCAGCCATCTGACCGAGTACTGTGTCTGAGCCTGTTCCGAGGTCGGTGGCACCGATCATGAGGTTGAAAGACCCGTCATCGTTCATTTTGATGGTTGCCCCACCCATATCCAGGTATGGGATGGCGGTTCCCTGCATGACCATGGCCACGCCAATGCCTTTTTTCAAATGCGGTTTTCCGGCAACGTGATGCCAGTCGGTATTGTGGAATTTCTGATCCCATCCAATGGCGCTTCGACCGTATTCCACGCATTTTTCCAACTCGATCAAGTGGATCGTTTCCGGTTTGGGTTCACGCCCTTCGCTCCATGCAGTGCTGAATGGGTGAAGTTCGCCGGGTTTCAGGGCATTTTTCAACCTGAATTCGATGGGATCCAGGTTCAGTTTACGGGCAATGATCTCCATTTGACGCTCCACAGCCCAGTATCCTTGGGGAACTCCATATCCCCGGTAAGCGCCGGCGGGTGGATGGTTGGTGTAGACGATGTCCGCGTAAAAGCGGATGTTCGGGGATTTACGGTATTTACCATCTCCGACATACAGTGCCATTGCCTTGTGACCGGTATTGCCGGTCACCGTGAGCGCATGGCAGCCATAAGCGCCGGTATCGGTCAACACTTTCATTTCATTGGCAGTGAGCGTTCCGTCTTTCTTGACCCCGGTCTTCATCCATATCTTCATCGGATGCCTGGAACGCGCAGCAATGAATTCTTCCTCGCGCGTGTATGCACACCGCACAGGTTTACCTGTCGCAATGGTCAAATGGGCAACCACATCTTCGATCAAAACTTCCTGTTTACCGCCAAAACCACCGCCAATGCGCGGTTTGATCACGCGAATGCGTTTGACGGGTAATCCAAGTACCGGGGCAAGAATGCGCCGGGCATGGAATGGGACCTGAGTGCTGGTGCGAATAACCAACCGGTCGTTTTCATCCCAATAGCTGAGCGCCACATGCGGTTCAATATGAGCCTGTTGCACCTTTGGAACTTCGAAAACGTTTTCAAAGACTTCATCTGCTTCAAGAAATCCTTGATCCACGTTGCCGATGTCGATTCGGATCTCCGCCGCCAGGTTCTTTTTAGGGTCCGAATCCGCAAAATTCACATATTCCGCTTCGTCGTGGAGGATCGGCGCCCCGGGTTTCATAGAGTCCTCTGAATTGAATAACGCTGGAAGTTCCTCGTATTCCACTTTGATCAATGACAGCGCTTTTTCGGCAATTTCCTCTGTTTCTGCGGCGACAAAGGCGACCCTGTCACCCACAAAACGTACTTTGTTGTCCAGCGAGAACATGTCCAGCGGTCCTGGAATCGGATCAGATTGCCCGGCAGTGGAATAGGCCACCCGGGGCAGATCTTTATAGGTGAGTACCGCGTGTACTCCAGGCAATTGTTTGGCCTGGCTGACATCGATGCTCTTGATCGATCCGTGAGCAATCGGGCTGTGCAGCACTTTGGCATGCAGCATGCCGCGCTTCTCGTAATCATCGGTGAAAGCGGATTTTCCTTGAACAAGTTTGAAAGCATCCACTTTGGCATCTTCTTTGCCCACCCGTTCGAAGGCGACCCCTGATACGGTCGAATGAATATCGGGTCGATATTGAATTTTCTCCTTACCTGCAACCGCCGTGATCGCTTGCACTGGTTTTAGATACCCTGTGCAGCGGCAGAGAACGCCGGATATGGAATCACGGATTTGTTCCTCTGTTGGTGCTTCCTCTTTATCCAGCAGCGATTTCGCAGCTAAAATCATGGCAGGGGTGCAATAACCGCACTGGATCGCTCCGGATTTGATAAATTCCTGTTGTAGTTTGGAGAAACCAGTGGTTTTTTTCCATCCTTGTTCCGGATTTTCACCGATACCCTCGATGGTTTCAATGCGATGTCCTTCGGCTTTTGCCGCCAGCAATGAGCAGGAATTTACCGGTTTCCCATCCATCAATACTGTACATGCACCGCACTCGCCTGATTTGCAGCCGCCGAATTTGGCCCCAAAATAGCCGTTGCTTCGCAACACACTTAACAAGCTGTCTCCTGGGGAGACTTCATAACTGGAAGTTTTATGATTGATTTCAAGTTTTATGATCATCGGTCATCCGCCTGGTCTATTCGAGGGCTTTCTTGATCCGGGCTGCAATTTTCCTGCCCACAGCGATACGATATTCTGCCGATGCCCATTCGTCAGATGCGTCCAGCAGGGCATTTTCCACTGCCAATTCCACATTGTCACTCGTATTGCCATCCGACACCAAAATGGGAAGACTTCCTAATCCACCTGCCACGATGCGCAAGCGGTTGGACGGCCATCGAGCGGCCGCAATACAGATAATAGGCAGGTCGAACGGGCTTCTGCCAACGGATTCAAAACCATATTTTATGTCTTTGGCAAATGAGAATTCGGTGATCAAGCCACCTTTTTGCCAACGATTTCTTTGGGCAAGGAAATTTCCCAGCGACATTTCAATATCATCAGGCTGCCATTTGATCGATATGTCCAGCGCCAGCAATAACGATAACAACGGAGATCTTCCATCTGAAGAACATACCAATCCAGCGATCGTTGCCTGCTCGCGTTGGTTTCTGGAGGCTTCGATCTTGATGGCATATTCCATACTCGTTGAATGGCTGAAATACTTGAGCATGGATTCAAGAGTGACGGTGGCGCCTATGACACAGCGGTCGCCAACTTCTGTAATTTTGCTTAAGCCCAGATTCTGCAGATCAACCACCGCAACATCCCTCTGGATGGCGGCCAGAGTTGATCCTCCGCCGATGGGTACGTTTGCAGGATTCTTCAGCAGTTGAAGTGCTTGCGCGATCGATTCTGGACGGTAGTATGCAGTGATCATATAGAGACCTTTCTCAATCCTTGGAAACCGGGGTTTGGTTTGACAAGAAATTACTTTTGAGCAAATGTATCGATCAAGAGGTGTACATCGCCGCCGACTGGATAAAGTATTGGGCAGGTGCAGCCGTTCTTGCAGTATTCTGCCACCTTCCTCCTGGCCTCCTCCGGCGTTCCGGAAGCCGTGATGCGATCGATCAAATCTTCGGGTACCAGATGCTTGGCTTTGGCGATCTGCTCGCGCGTAGCCGGCCAACCCAATATGGATTGAATTTTCTCTACGACATCCTGTGACACTCCGGAAGCTTTGGCGATATGAGGTTGCTGCGCCAGGTATTGTGTCAGCAGACCGCGCGTGGAATCGATGGCTTTGTCGTGATCATTGTCCACAGAGCAGACGATCAATTGCGGTCGGTCGATATCATCCAGGGTTTTTCCGGCTTTCTTGGCGCCGTTTGCGAGCAGTTCCATCGCGTGGTGATTGTATTCCGGAGGGACGCAGTAATTCAGCACAACACCTTCCGCAATTTCTCCGGTCATCTCCATCATGTTATCACCGGTGGCTCCGATATAAATTGGGACGTTTCGAGGTTCTCTTCTGCCGTGAACTACATCCAATTCGATACCGTTGACATGGACGAATTCGCCGTCGAATGTGACCCTTTCCATATTCAACAAGCGCTTAAGGATGGTAATGGTTTCTTTCATCGCGGTAAGCGGTTTCTTACGGTCGATGCCCACGTTGCGCGCCAGAGGATCCCACCAGGCGCCGATGCCGCAAATAATTCGATTGGGTGCGAGATCATCCAATGTCAGAAAAGTTGACGCCAATAAACCGATGTTGCGTGTCCAATTGTTGATGACTCCTGACCCGACCTTAAGAGTTTCCGTAACCGCCGCGTATGCCGCCATGGGTACGATTGCGTCCCGCACTAACCTGCTTTCTGCCTGCCAAACCGCTTCGAAACCGCGTGATTCTGCATATTGAACATATTCAAGCCCATCGCGAAGGTCATGAGAATCTTGTAAGTATATTGCCATGCGCTGTGTCATCTTGTTCACTCCTTAAGAATTTACTGAGAGTCTTTAATCGTTTTTAATAATTCCAGGTCTTCCGGTAAATCGAGATCCAAACCTAAAGAGGGCATTTCAACGACCTCAATTCTCGCATTTACTTTGCCGGCAAGGGCAAGATGACGTTCAAATGAACCAGGTCCATAGCTGAATTGGATCAGACCGGCGGGATTAATGAATAGAGCGTTGGTTCCGTCGTGTCGTCGATCCGGGGCGATGATGATTTCAGGTGGCTTGCCAGAATGTTTTAAAATAAACTCAAGATCACTTTTTTTTAATAACGGAAGATCGGCGGGGATGACCATTACCTCATTTGCCAGGTATGTTTTTGCCACCATGGCCGCTCTTTTCAACGCTGTATTGAGTTCCGGACTTCCATCTTCAAGCACGGTACGGGCGCCATATTCCCTGGCAATCGTCAACGCTGCAGGGTCACGGCTGACAACCAGAATGGTGTCGATTTCTTCAACTGAGGATAACGTCTTCAAGGAATTGACCAGCAGATTTTGATTCAGCGCTGTCCGCTCATCCTGAGACAAGACCGTGGAAAGCCTTGATTTCCCTCTTCTGAGCGGTTTGACTGGTACGATTGCCCAAAGTGTCATGCTTTAGTTCCTTCCATCAAACTGCTGCAAAATCTTAATACTTCCATCGCTAACCGTTTTTGTGAATGGGTATCGACCATCAAGGTATCAGTGACCAATGAAATTATACCCCACTGGCTGATCACCTTCTCATCAAGCTGGTCGATTTTATCATAAACAAAACCTTTTATCAGTTCACGGTAGAAATTTGCGACATTCGCGCTTGAAGGTGGTATTCCCAATTCTGTAAACATCTTGGCTGCCGGCCCCTTGACTGCCGATCCTCCGATGATCGGACTGACCGCAACCACAGGTTTTTTCCCGAGCATATCCTTGATACCAGGGATCGACAAGATGGGATTGATGCTCACGAATGGATTGGAGGGACAAATTACCACTGCGTCGCAAGCGATTAATGCTTCCGCAACTTCCTGGGAAATTTCGGCATTTTCGATACCCTCGAATTGGATGGATGTGATTCGCGGTTGAAATCTATACTTTACGAAGTATTCCTGAAAAGGCAGCTTACCCATTTCCTGAGTTATTACCATTGTTCTTACAATGGAATTGGTCATGGGTAATATCTTATGAGTTACTCCAAGCGCTTTAGTTAGTTTTTGCGTAATTTCTGTTAACGATCGCCCCCCTTCAATCAGGCGGGTGCGTTCAAGATGCAATGCCAGGTCTTTATCTCCCAACCTGAACCAGACTGGAAAACCATTCCGTTCTCTCTCGAGATGAACTTCCCAGGTTTCATTTTCCCGCCCCCAACCGCTGACAAGATTATTGATACCTGCCAATGTGTAGGTAACAGTATCGATATCCGGACAAATGTAAAGCCCGAGATGGACAAAATCGTCACCTGTATTCACGATTACAGTCAAATCTTCAGGTGGAAGGATCTTGGATAAGCCGTTTGCCAGCTTTGCTCCGCCGACTCCTCCTGCCAGTGCTGCAATTTTCATAATTCTCTCGACATCGAAAAAGTTTATCTAAAAAGGTCTTTTTCTTTTGAGCGGATCAATTCGCTCAGATGAGCTTCTCGCAAAGCGTATGGAAAGCCTCTTGCCAGGATACATGGCAGCGATTCGTCAGCCTGTCCCATGAGGAGTGATGCTCCGGCAGCCAACTCGTCTGCTGCTCCCACCTGGGTGACTCTTAGTTTATAACCAAAGAGATCACTCTTGCCTCTCAAATCCACCAACCCCGGCAGACCGGAAATTCCAATGGTTGTACCAACTGTGCCGTTGCGCCAGGCTCGTCCATGAGAATCGATGATCAATACTCCGAGTCTTTTCTGGAACAGTGCTTCCAGGCGATTTCGGAGGATCTGCGCCGAGTGATCGGGATTTACTGGGAGGAGCAAAACAAAATGATCACTTTCGGCTCCTCCGGTGGAATTGGAATGATCGATTCCTGCGTTGGCGCACACAAAGCCATTCCGGTGCTCAACGATGATCAGCCCTTTGCGGAGGCGCAACACTCGATTGCTTTCACGCAGAATTAGTTCTATCAGGCGTGGATCTTTGTCCACCTTACTAGCGATTACCTTTGCTCTGAATCGCGGCGTGATGCTGCGCAGGTCAACCAGTCGCCCTTCCGCCTTGGACACAATTTTTTGTGCCAGAACAAAAATATCACCATCCTCAATTTGAAGCCCCATATTCTTTGCCTTGGAATGGATGATATCGGCGAGATTATCACCGGCATGGATGAATGGGATTTCCTCTATTGCGGTAAATGTGATTTGGCGAGGGGTATTCAATTCTTCTTTTCTCTTTGGACGCCGGTAACGATGATCCCTGCTTCCTTGCTGCCATAATTCTTATTGATATTGATCAATAATGAAGTTAATCCTTCAACGACCATTGAGTTTTGCAGCACCCCGGTATCCCAACCTGTCATACCTGCATCGGCAACAAGCTGCAGCACAACGTTACGAGCTTCTTTTCCGCTGCCGCATATGAAGACGTCGCATTCGATATCACCCGGTTTCAGCAATCGTTCATAAGAGATGTTTTGAAAGGCGGTGACCACCGGGGTTTCAGGTCCGAGAATCTTCTGTGCTTCCAATCCCGCACTTCCAGCTTCAGGCATTTGGACCGTTGTCAGCTTGGGGGGAACCAATGGAACCGTCACATCGATGAAAATCTTGCCTTTCACGATATCTTTGAGATATTCCAGCATTGCGACGTGCGCTGCAAATGGAACTGTCAACGTGATGATCTCTCCCCAATCGGCTGCCTGAGAATTTTCCAACCCTGTCACAGGATGTTTGATTTTCCCAAGCAGGTGATTGACCTCATCTGCGGCAGTTTGGGCTTTCTCGATCTGACGCGAACCGATCACAACTTCATGACCAGCCAGCGCCCAACGATAAGCCAGGCCTTTACCTTCCTTACCAGTTCCACCAATTACAGCAATTCGATAACCCATTTAATCCTCTTTAAATCAGAATTGAGTGTTGTATCTTTTCCAAACTTCCACTGATAAGCGTTGCGCTTCAGCGGATATTTTCGATTCTTCCAATGAAAGTAATTTCCTGTCCTTCATTAGCAATTTCCCATCCACCATGGTCATGGTGACCATGGAATCCCTGAATCCAAAGAGGATTTGCCAGGGTAAATTACCGGAATCCAACAGGGTGATTGGTTTATAGTCGACCAGGATTAAATCAGCCTTTGCTCCTGGTGCAATTACCCCAATTTCTGTATTAAAGAAGTGACTCGCCATTTTGGCATTATTATTGGCACCCATTTGAATGACCTTATCGCCCGGCATTGCTCTGGGATCGCGCTTCCATAGTTTATGTGCCAGATAACAGGCGCGCCATTCATCCCACATGGCGAAAGAAAAGCCGTCATTTCCCATGCAGACCGGTATTCCCATGCGGAGATAGCCTTCGACATCCCCCATTCCAACCGCATTGTTCATGTTCGATCGCGGCTGATGCGTAAGCCAGGTGCCGGTTTCAGCCAGTACGGCACATTCCTTTGGATCGAGGTGTACCCCGTGAACAAATATCGAGTTCTTTCCTGTCATACCGTGCTGATGTAATCTATCAACTACACGAAGTCCGGTCTTTTTCAGGCTGTCATACTCATCAGATGGATGCTCGGCGGTATGCACATGAAACCCAGTTCCAGATGGGACTGATCGGCTTGCAAGTTGAAGGGTTTTCTCAGACAGTGTAAGGCTGGCATGCAGCCCAAAAGTGGCAGTGACCAGTGAGTCTCCTGGATTTTCCTTGAGTTTCTTGATCATGCGTACGTTTTCTGCAATCCCCTCTTCTACTTTCTCCACCCCGCCTCGATCAGTGACTTCGTAACAGACGCTTCCCCGTATGCCTGTTTCGAGCAACGCCTGTTCGATCGTATCCAGTGAACCTGTGATGAACGATGGAGATGCATGGTGATCGAAAACAGTGGTTGTTCCATGTTTGATGGCATCGATAAGACTAACCAGAGCCGAATAATAAGCATCCTCCCTGGTCAACGACTGGTCAAGCGGCCACCAGAGTTGTTTAAGTATGGCCGGAAAGTCCGCAGGTGTATCGCCATGGATGGACATGCCTCTCGAGAACGCACCGTAAAAATGCGTATGAGCACAAATCAGACCCGGCATGAGGATTTGACCACCGGCATCCAGGATCTCCTCATCGGGGAACCTCTCCACCAATTCCTTCTCTGCACAAATATCAGTAATTCGATCATTATGGATGCGGACTGCCTGCCCCCGAAGTATCGCATCAGCGGTTTTCCAGGTGATTATCGTGCAGTTGGTGATTAACATAAATGCTCCTGATAAAGATGTAAAAATATTTTAGCATAATCCCTGCCTTCATTAAGTATTCCGTTGACTGATAAAATGATACAATTACGAAAAAATATCCACGGAGAATCCACAGAAATGCAAAATGCCGCTCTGTCCTATTTCAAGACTCATTCTCAAGATTTTCTTTCTCAACTGATCGAATTTATAAAGATACCCTCCATTTCCACGGATAGTGAACGGGCTGCCGATGTGCAAAATGCAGCAAAACACATTGCCCGCAAACTCACTGATATTGGCATCGAACATGTGGAGGTATTCCCAACAGTCAAACACCCCATCGTTTACGGTGAATACCTTCATGCGGGTGCTGACCAACCGACTGTCTTAATTTACGGACATTATGATGTTCAACCGATCGACCCGGTTGAATTATGGACCAGCTCGGCTTTTGAACCGGAACTCAAGGGCGATGAATTATTTGCACGTGGTGCCTCAGACATGAAAGGGCAAGTATTTGCCAGCGTTGCGGCAGTTGAATCCATCCTGAAATCAGGGACGTTTCCCATCAACATTAAGTTCATTCTCGAAGGCGAAGAAGAAATCGGTTCCCCTCACTTCAAAGATTTTCTGGTCAAACACAAAGACCTTTTAAAGGCCGATATTGCCTTAAATCCAGATTCCGGGATGCTATCCAAAGATCAACCGGCGATTGTTTATGGATTAAGGGGTATGTCCTATATGGAGATCAATGTGTATGGACCAACCCGCGACCTTCATTCTGGATTATACGGTGGAGCGATACATAACCCGGCGCAGGTTTTATGCGAGCTGATCAGTAAAATGCATGATACGGATGGTAGGATCACGCTGCCTGGTTTCTACGACAGGGTAATCCCCCTTTCAGAAGAAGAAAGACAAGAGTTGTCCAGGCAAAACTTGAATGACCAATATTTCTGCGAGCAAACCGGTGTAGCTCAACTGTGGGGCGAAAAAGGATATACCGCGCTTGAACGTGCGGGTGCGCGTCCTACGCTTGAGGTCAACGGATTTCTTTCAGGGTTCACGGGAGAAGGATCGAAGACCATCATTCCTGCAAAAGCCATGGCGAAGATCTCCACCCGGCTTGTTCCAAACCAAAAACCTGAAGAAGTGATGCAGCAGATGAAAGCATTTTTAAACGAGAATGCCCCTGCCACAGTTCGCTGGGATATCAAAGAGATCAGCACAGGTTCACCGAGCCTTTCGGATATCACCCTTCCCGAAACAAAAGCCATGTTTAAGGCTTTGCAAGAAGTATGGGGAGTGGATCCAATCTACAAACGCGAAGGCGGCAGTATTTCTGTCGTTGCAGATATGCAGGAAGTGTTAGGAATCGATTCTGTATTGACCGGTTTTGGATTACCGGACGATAATATTCATTCCCCCAACGAGAAACTAGATTTACCCACCTGGCATAAGGGTGTCCAGGCTTTAATTCATTTCTTTTTCAATTCAAGAAGGCCGTAATTGAAAAACGGCACCGATAAATCTTTGAAGTTGCCGGCTTACGGCGGGCAAGCGTTAATAGAAGGCGTGCTGATGCGCGGCTCGAGATACCTTGCAGCAGCGATGCGTGCGCCCTCTGGTGAAATACTCGTGCAAACCGAGAAGCTTGGCGGATTGTATACCTCAAAAATTGTAAAAATCCCTTTCCTCCGCGGCTTGGTAATTTTATGGGATGCGTTAGGCCTGGGAACAAAATATCTGACTACTTCTGCAAATATTCAAACAGGGGATGACGAGAAGATCGAAGGACCGGCATTATACTTTTCTCTTTTTCTCTCATTCGCCGTTGCAATCCTCCTTTTCTTTATTGCGCCAGCCGGGTTGGGAGCTTTGCTTGAAAAATGGTTGGCAACAACGCCATTTATTGGGAATTTGATCGAAGGTCTGTTCCGGCTGATCTTTGTGATCGGGTATATTTGGGGTGTGGGAAAGATGCCGGATATCAAACGCGTTTTTTCTTATCATGGAGCTGAGCATAAAACCATCAATGCCTTTGAAGCATCCGTAGAATTAACTCCGGAAAATGTGAAAAGCTTTTCACTTTATCACCCAAGATGTGGAACCGGTTTTATTATCATCCTGGTGATCTTTTCGGTGATCCTGTTTTCGCTATTAGGACCACTGGAGTTGAATCTCTGGATGCGGTTGCTAAGCCGGGTTGTGCTATTGCCTGTCTTGGTGATGGTATCTTATGAATATATGCGTTTTTCAGCCAACCACATGCACCACCCCGTGTTGAAGTACCTGTCTTTTATTAATATGAAGATGCAAAGATTGACCACTGTGGAACCTACGCCGGATATGCTCGAAGTGGCCATATACGCATTTAATACCATGTACAAATTGGAACACGAAGCTGTTGATGAAGCATAAATGGCAAATCTATATCCTAGGGCTGCTCAGCGGAATCCTCATATCCGGGATGGCTTTCGCCATCCTTTTTTCGATCAGTAAACAGTCTGATGGTAGTCAATTGAAAAATAAATTCACAAATGTACCTGTTGCAGAACAAGGCGCTGTGCAGTCATCCAAATCTGCTGAGGAGATTGCAGGTAAAATTAACCTGAATCAATGCACTGTTGACCAGTTGATGGAATTACCCAATATTGGAGAGACCAAGGCCAGGGCAATTGTGGAATTTCGCGAAAAGTACGGGAATTTTGAAAACGTAAATGAATTGTTATATGTGTCAGGAATTGGAGAATCGGTTTTTAAAGGTCTGAAAGACCTGGTGTATGTTTATTGAATTGAAGGAGGAATGATGGAGATTCGTAAAGAATTGGAAAATTTATTGCATGAAGCCATGCGCAATAAAGACGAATTGACCAAGAATACGGTCCGTATGGTCCTTTCATCTATCAAACTCGCTGAAATTGAGACTCGCAAACCATTGGACGACCAGGGGATCATTTCCGTTCTTCAAAAAGAAGTAAAGATGCGCAAAGAAACCATCAATGAGCTTGAGGATGCTGATCGCGGTGATTTAGTTGAGAAGGCTGAAGCAGAAATGAAAATTCTTGAAAAATTTCTGCCTGCCCAGCTTTCAGACGAAGATATCAAAGTCATGGCTCAAAAAGTGATGGCTGAGGTAGCAGCGGCCAGCCCTGCGGATATGGGTAAGGTAATGAAAAATCTGCTTCCCCTGATCAAAGGCCAGGCCGCTCCTGATCGTGTTAGTTCCATAGTAAAACAACTTCTCTCATAAAACTGTGGCACACCTTATCCGTCACGTGTTTACTGGAACTGGCTCTCGGAAAGTCTACCGGGTCATCTTGTTGATCTTTAGTATTTTGATGACCCTGGGCGCATTATTGCTGCCAATTGCCATACGCCCTGAGGCCTTGCCGATCAAGGTAGGAGATGTGGCGACGCGCGATATCGTTGCACCACAAACCGATACCTACGTCAGTCAAGTACTCACCGAAAAAGCCCGGGAAGATGCAGCAAAAAACGTTTCACCCAGGTATTTGCCTTCCGATCCCTCCATCAACCGCGGTCAGCTGGAGTTATTACAAAAAAGTCTGAACTTTATCACCTCTGTTCGCAATGACAAACTGGCCGATAAGATTCAGCAGATCAACGATCTTTCTTCGCTGACCTATATTCCGATCACGCCGGAACAGGCAGGAGAAATCCTGCTCCTGCAGGAAGACCAATGGATTGCTGTACAGGACGAAAGCCTGAATATACTTGAACAGATCATGCGGCGAACGATCCGCGATAACCAAGTTCAGGACAGCATCAATAACATCCCGAGCCTGATCAGTTATTCATTATCTGCAGAGCAATCCAGCCTGATTAAATCGCTTGTGAGCCCTTTAATCGTTCCAAATAGTTTGTATTCCAAAGAGGAAACAGAGAAAGCTCAGGATCAAGCCAGGGAGACTGTTGGTGAGGTTTCAAAGACTTATGCGGAGAACCAGGCCATCGTTCTCAGGGGACAGATTATATCTGCTGAACAGTGGGAAGCGCTGGATCACTTTGACTTGATCCGTCCAAACCAAAAGATACAGGACATACTGGCAACTTCAGCCATCACCCTGGTACTGGTCGGATTCATCATCTTGTATTTTTCGCGGCGCAAGGTTTCCTCGATTACCGAACTTCGATATTTAACAGTAATTTCCCTGGGATTCTTAATATTCCTCTATGCGGCCAAAATTATCGTTCCAAATCGGGCAATCGTTCCATATTTTTTCCCGCTGCCTGCCTTTGCGTTGATTCTGGTTACGCTTTTTAATCTGGAAACCAGCATCATTTTTTCGCTGGTACTTTGCATATTGGTAACGCACGGAATTTCCAATTCTGTCGAATTGACGATTTTTTATGTCATAACCAGCCTGGTGGGAGCATTGGCACTCGGGCGTGGAAAGAAATTCTCTCATTTTCTTTGGGCGGGAGTCGCCATTGCCGTGTCGGGAATTCTCGTCCTCACTGCCTACCGGCTAACCAATCCCGGCACCGACCTGATCGGACTCATCACCTTGTACGGTGCGACAGGATTGAACGGTTTTGCTTCAGCCAGTCTCGCCCTGTTGATGCAAATCCTCCTGGCACAGTTATTAGGTTTGCCTACGCCCATGCATTTAATTGAGCTTTCAAGGTCAGATCATCCACTGCTCAAGCAGATTATGCAGCAAGCACCCGGCACTTACCAGCATTCGCTTCAGGTGGCCAACCTGGCTGAACAGGCTGCTCAGGTCATCGGCGCAGACGCCCTGTTGACGAGGGTTGGCGCCATGTATCATGATGCGGGCAAATCAATCAATCCCTCCTTCTTTATTGAGAATCAGGTGCCGGGAAATATCGATTCGCATGATGATATGGACCCGGTAATTGCTGCCCAGACGATCATCGAACATGTGCAAAATGGATTGTCGCTGGCCGAAAAATACCGCCTCCCACCCCGCTTAATGGATTTCATGCGAGAACACCATGGGACTCAAATTACTCGTTATCAATTCAATCGAGCAGTTGAGCAGCAGAACGGGGATATATCCAAGGTTGATACGGAATTATTCCGTTATCCCGGTCCAAAACCACAAACCAAGGAAACGGGTATCTTAATGCTGGCAGATGGTTGTGAAGCACGTGCCAGGTCCGATTTACCCAAAAATGAAGAGCAATTGAAGGTTATTGTTAAAAAAGTATTTGATTATGTGATTGGTGAAGAATTGTTGAACAATACCAACCTGACCCTCCGCGACCTCACGCTCATTCAGGAATCGTTTGTAAACACATTGTCAAACACCTATCATGCCAGGATCCAATATCCTGAGATCAAACCGCAGCCATCCACACCCTCGCCCAGTCAAAAGTAGAATTTGAGGTTGTTTTGATTGAAATACAGATCTTAGTTCCAGAATGCGACAATAAAGTTGCCGGAAAATTAAAATCCGCCGCATACAAGACACTGGAGATCGCCGGTGAAGAGAAGGAATGCGGATTAACCATCACGATTGGCAGTGATGATTTTGTACAGGAATTGAATAAAACCTATCGCAATGTCGATCGTCCGACAGACGTCCTTTCGTTTTCAGAAGAATATGAAATCCCGGGCACGAAATCGATATATCTTGGCGATATCGCCATTTCTTATCCAACAGCGGATGCCCAGGCCAGGGAAGCAGGACATTCGGTTGTCGACGAGTTAATTTTACTATCGATACATGGAGTATTACATCTCCTGGGGTACGATCATCACGACGAATTGGAAAAAAAAGAGATGTGGAGAATTCAATCTCAGGTGCTCGAAACCTTGGGAATCAGTATGCAACACTTTTCCGGAGATGAATGATGTGAAAAGAAACGTAAATTTTCGTACTGCCCTGGGCAACGCGATTGCCGGATTAAAATACATGCTCAGGACGCAGAGAAATGCACGAATTCACCTGGCTGCCACAGTAATTGTTATTGCTGTTGGTTTTTGGTTGGAACTATCGATTACTGACTGGATTTTAATCGTTATTGCAATTGGCTTGGTATGGGTTGCCGAAATGTTCAATACCGCATTGGAATGTTTTTTTGATCTGGTGGAGCCAAAAGAAAATAAAATCGTTCGAGCAGGGAAAGATACGTCGGCCGCTGCCGTTTTTCTCACCTCTCTGCTCAGCGCTCTTATTGGAATTCTTGTATTCGGCCCCTTGTTATTAAAAAAATTATCCGATCTTTTATCCTAAAAAAAACTTCTACAGGTAATCTTTTAAATTATGCTCGACTGCATAGGCAGCCGCTTCGGCGCGGTTGCTCACGCCAAGTTTGGATAGAATACTGCTGACATAATTACGAACGGTGCCTTCACCCAGAAAAAGCGACTTGGCGATTTCGCGATTGGTTCTTCCTTCAGATACCAGTAAAAGTACGTGTTTTTCTTGCTGGGATAAATTTGCAAAAGCAGATGCTTCTTCTTCGCGTACCGCCCTGCGGACTTCCTGAAAAACGCGTTGGGTCACTGCTGGATCGAGTAGAGCCTCTCCCCGCCCCACTGCTTCAATCGCTCTGATCAACCCATCGGCGCTGATTTGCTTAAGAACGTACCCGGATGCACCTGACCTGATGGCGGAAAAAAGCATTTCATCCTCTGCGTAGGAGGTCAGCATAATAACTTTGATATCTGGATAATTATTGGTGATTTCCTCACAGGCTTCGATACCCGACATGCCCGGTAATCGGATGTCCATGAGGACAACATCAGGCAGAAATCTTTCCACCTGTTCCATGGCTTCCTTGGCATTCCCCGCTTCAGCAACGACTTCAAAATGTGGGTGTTGTTCCAATAACGCTTTTAATCCCAACCGAACAACTTCATGATCATCAACGATGAGTAACCTTTGTTTCGACATAATACTCCTGACTTCTGTAAGTATTACAGATTATTATACTCTTAATTGTGGTCAATCGATGATCAGTGTAACCGGACAATGATCCGAGCCGGTTATTTCATTATGAATGATTACGTCGCCGACTCTGGACATGAGGGCATCTGAAACAAGGAAATAATCCAAGCGCCATCCGATGTTTCTCGCCCGGGCTGTGAATCTATAAGTCCACCACGTATATTCAACTTTATCCGGGTAGAGTTCGCGATAAGCATCCTTGAACCCGTTTTCAAGATATTTATCGATCCATTCACGTTCCTCAGGCAGGAATCCGGAAACTTTGCTGTTTTCCTTTGGATTGGCCAGGTCGATCTCATTATGGGCGGTATTAAAATCGCCAGTGATAATGATATTGGCACCCTTGCTGTGAAGATCGTTACAGATATCAAGCAAGCGCCGGTAGAAATCAAGCTTAAACTCAACTCGATCCATACCCCGTTGGCCGTTGGGAAAATAGATGTTGTACAGAATTAGATCGTGGTATTGGATGCGAATTGTCCGTCCCTCACTATCAGCTCCGAGTTTGCCTATTCCCAATTCCGGAAGACCCGAAATGTCGATACCGTCCTTGATGTAAGTCGCCACCCCGCTGTATCCCGGGCGTTCTGCAGCATTCCAGATAACCGAATAGCCTTCGATCTTTTCATCATCCTGAACAAGTTGATCAATGCGGGCTTTGGTTTCCTGAAGGCACAGGATATCCGGGTCCAGCGTTTTTATGCTTGCTTTGAAATCTTTTTTTAAAACGGCTCTGAAACCATTCACATTCCATGTTGTGATCTTCATATTTTTTCCTTGTGGTAAACTATGTACTACAAATTATAAATGATGATAACTTATCCTATGAAATTGATCAAAATTCAGAAATCAAATTCGCCTGAAGCAATTATTTCCGCAAAATATTGCGAGTCATATTCCGACAAGCTTATGGGATTAATGTTCAAAAAGAGCATTGATCCAAGTTACGGTGTTATTTTAGCCGAATCCTCTGAATCGAAGATCAATTCATCCATACATATGTTTTTCATGAATTTCGACATCACTGTTCTTTGGTTGAACAAGGATCGCGTGATCGTGGACAAGGTGCTGGCTCGGAAATGGAAGCCGGCGTATGTTCCATCCAAGCCTGCCCAGTACACGATTGAATTGCACGAATGCCGATATGACGATTATTCCATCGGCGATCAACTGGTTTTCATCAATGAAAAGTAAAATAATTGCATTCTTTTTAATATTGACATTACTCGTTTCTTATCAACCAGCCTTCGCGCAATCACAGGGTGATTATCCTGTTTATATCATTCAGCCGGGTGATTCCCTGGGTTATATCGCAAATCTATTCGGGACCACCGTAAATGAACTGATCAGGGCAAACGCCCTTGCAAATCCGGATATGATCTCTCCCGGACAGAAACTGGTTATACCTGGATTAGAGGGAGTTCACGGCACCCTGGAAGTTTTGACCACAAAACTCGGTGAGACATTATCGGACCTGGAAATTGAATATGGACTGGACCGGGATCAGATCATAAAAATCAATACGATCACTTCTCCCACCGAGATATTTGTTGGATCTCAGGTGATCGTTGCACGCGCTGAAGAAACTACCCCTGTTGTTCCGGTGAGAATAATTGGTGAACAGGAGACGGGCCTTGAAGCTGCGGTCCTGATCGGGCGCAATCCCCAGACTTTGGCATTGATCAACCGAAAGTCAGCCTTGATCGATTTCTTGCCAAATTCAGCAGTTTTCGATTTGAAAACAGATTCAACGGAAAGTGTAAGCTTGTACGCCCCGGTTCTGAAGAACGTGGAGATCTCCCCCCTTCCTCTGGTGCAGGGCAGCACGGTGTCGATCAAGGTCGCTTCAAACCATCCGGTAAAATTATCCGGATTTTTAAATGGATACCCGCTGCACTTCATGAGCGGTAAGGATGGCATGTACTATGCCCTCCAAGGCATTTATGCGTTGGCAGAACCCGGGCTAGCGGACTTTGATCTCTCGGGAATCAATGAAGATGGATCCACCTTCAATTTTTCACAAAAAATTCTTCTAAATCCAGGGAAATTTGATGAGGACCCACCGCTTGTTGTCGATCCAGCGACCATTGACCCTACAGTGACAGAACCCGAGAATGAATTGGTCAACTCATTGGTCTCGAATGTCACTCCGACCAGGTATTGGACTGGTGTTTTTCAAAGTCCAGCAGAGTATCAGTATTACAATTCGTTATTTGGTACCCGCAGAACGTACAACGGTGATCCCAAGGTTGTGTTTCACGCCGGGGTGGATTTTGGTGGTGGAATCACGCTCCCCATTTATGCCCCGGCTGATGGTAAAGTTGTGCTGGCCCGATCACTGACCGTGCGAGGGAATACTGTATTTATTGACCATGGATGGGGTGTTTACAGTGGATTTTTCCATCAAAACAGCCTTAAAGTCAAGGTTGGAGATTTTGTCACCAAGGGACAGGTGATCGGTGAGGTAGGGAATACGGGGCGCGTGAACGGAGCCGATGATTATTACGGCGCGGGTGCCCATCTGCATTGGGAAGTTTGGGTGAATGGAGTCCAGGTCGATCCCTTGAAATGGCTGATCAATGAATACCCATAATAATGCCGAACCTAAGGTATAATTAGGCGGTTTAAAAACAATCTACGAATGGTAATCAAGTATGGCATTGGACAATAAATTCTGGCAATCTTACACTGTGTCTGTAGAAGACCTTGATTCAATCTACAACTTCCTCCTGGAAACTGAAAGACCACTCGATAAGCATTCGATCACGAAATTTATCATCGATCGGGTCATCAAGGAACAGGAAGAGCTACATAAAAAAGAAAAACTTCAAGGGGGGCGGCAATATACCCCTGGCCAAAGATATGCAAAAGGTGACGTGCTGGTATTCCCCCAAATGAATTGGAAATCTGGAAAGGTCGTTTCTGTCAGGAATGGAAAAAATCCGGAATTTCCTGAACTAGAGGTGATCGATGTTCAAATGGGAACAAAGGAAACCCTTTCTTTTGCCGCCAATTTGGCACACCACAAATTGAATGAACCTGTTCTTGAGATCAAGGATCCACTGCTCGATACAGAATATGTGATCTCAAACTATGGCCAGATGCTTGCGGAAAAAGTTACAGGCGTTCTATCCAATAATAAAGATGTTGTTTGCATCGCCAGGCAGTACTTCCCCCGCGCCCTAGTGGTGGATATTGGAATTGGTCACCTGAACCTGTGTGAAGCCGTTCTTGAAATGGCACAAGGTGGACCACTGACTACGGCGGATTTGATCGAACAGGTTGAACTGCCCACAGATGTAAATACTGCTCTGACTGAATTCTCATTAAACCTGGCGCTCGCTGAGGATGGCAGGTTTGACGAAGTCGGTCCTGCAGGCGTAACCATGTGGTTCCTCAAACGCTTGGAACCTGCAGAAGTTCAGGCTCCACCCGTTACGCTTAAATACACGGGCGAGGTACTCGATCCCGTCCAGGTTGAAGCTGAAACGCAATTGACATCCCTGGGGGTGTGTGACGAATTGGAACCAACCAATGAATGTGAACCATCCGATTCGGTTTCGATCAGTCTATCGTATCCCCACTGGCGCGCAGGTACAATTCCGCTGAACAACCAGCTGAAGGATTTCTTCCCAACCGCCTACGAGACTCCAAGGGTAAAGTTTAACTTTAGGGATGGAAACAGTAAAGACATATTTTCTGGTTGGGTTGTTCGACCAGGAAAATACATCTTCGGGTTGAGAAATTGGTACGAACAAATGGGAACCATACCAGGCAGCATAGTGACCATTTCACGCAGTGAGGTACCCGGTGAAGTGATCGTTCGGACCACAAAGAACAAGAATTCAAAGGATTGGATCCGCACCGTGCTGGTTGGGGCAGATGGCGGTATTGTGTTTGCACTGCTCAAGCAAGTCATTTCATGTACGTACGACGATCGTATGGCGATCATGGTGCCGGATGTTGCCGCCATTGACGCGATATGGACAAATTCCACGAAACAACGCCAACCGGTCGAAAAAGTAATATTGAATATGATGCGTGAACTTGGAAAACTGAATCCGCAAGGACAAATCCACGCTCAGGAACTCTATGCTGCCGTAAACGTGGTCAAACGTACTCCGCCAAGCGTAATTTTAAAAACGTTATCTATTGAACCTTGGGCGAAACATCTTGGCGACCTCTATTTCAGACTGGATGAAGGGAATTAATTTATGACAAACAACCCCTTCAGCCTGATCAAACCGACCAAAGCCACTCCCTTCCATATTGATTTCGAGTGGTGGAAAGAACACGACAATAACTGGCGCGTTTTCCTGTTTAGCTGCCTTTGTCCCGAGCATCAGGCGTCCTTCAAAGATCAGGAAGAAGACACGATGATCGATTGGATCGATCCTGATACCGCAGAGATTCGTCAGGTGGATGGTTTGCAATCGACGCTGATGGATCATTGCGCGAAGCAGGAGAATTTTGTAACTGAAAATACAGCCATGGTGGATGCAATATTCAGAATCTTCCTCTCGAATGGCAACAGCCCATTAAACGCAGAGGAATTATCTGATAGAATTGGTAAGCCTGCCGAGACGATACTGCGAACCTTGTCCGGTTTGACTGTATATCGCGGTATCCGCCCCTGCCATTAGAAATTTTGCCCCCGTAGCTCAATGGACAGAGCACCAGCCTTCTAAGCTGTTGGTTCTGGGTTCGACTCCCAGCGGGGGCGCCAAAATTTCTGAATTTCCTTTTTCATTCCCCGAAAATTGATTTCAAACGGTCAGAAATGATACAATATTTTAAATTAATTATATTAACCTTCGACCAGGATATTTCATGAAACAAGAAAAGAACTCAAATAAAAGACAGTGGTACACAATGGATGTTCACATCCATACCCCCATGTCCCTCGATTATCAACAACCTGAAGTAACATTCCTGGACATTCTCAAAAAAGCTGAAACGCGAAAACTGGATATCATCTCATTTACAGATCATAATACCCTTGCCGGTTACCGGAATTTGCAGAACGAGATCACCCAATTGGAATTGCTGGAAAAACTGGGAAGATTGCTTCCTGAAGAAAAGAACCAGCTGCTTGAATATCGCCGTTTATTGAAGAAGATCCTGCTATTGCCGGGTTTCGAGTTTACTGCCACTTTAGGATTTCATATCCTGGCACTATTCTCTCCCACAAAAAGCATTCGTGAAATCGAACACGTTCTCTTAAATTTGGGCATCCCTTCATCCAACCTTGATGAAGGAAATCCTGTGATTGGTGCTTCGGTGGACGTAATCACCGCTTATCGCATGATCAACGAAGCGGGTGGAATCGTGATTGCTGCGCATGCGAATTCGAGTAACGGCGTGGCGATGCGTGGAATGAATTTTGGCGGGCAGACCCGAATTGCGTACACGCAGGATAGAAATTTGCACGCCCTGGAAGTCACAGACCTGGATCAAAAAGGTCCCCGGACGACCGCGGCCTTTTTCAATGGTACCAAGCCGGAATACCCCCGCCGCATGCACTGCATTCAAGGTTCTGACGCTCATCGTTTATCCACCGATACAGTAAGGAAAAAGAATCCAGGCATTGGTGACCGTGCCACCGAGGTTCTGCTCAACGACCTCAGTTTTGATTCGCTGCTGGATTTGTTCAAATTAAACGATTTCTCTCGCACCCGCCCCCACCGCCAAACCCTCGAACCGGCCTTTGACTTTGTTCAGGCGGCCCGCGATGAGGGACCGAACATCATTCAAGATTTTCATGAAAACCTCAATGTTCGCGGAGGAAACTTGCATGCCGTGCTTGCCGATATATGCGCATTTTCCAATGCCAACGGAGGGACGCTTTACATCGGAATTTCCGCTGACCCCCAACAACCGGCTGTGGGTGTGGCGAATCCTGATCAGGCGATAGTACAGTTGGAAAAGGAAGTGCAGAATCGCATCAGCCCGCCTTTGCATTTGAATTTGGATATTCAAAAATATAAGGGAAAATCGGTGCTGCGCATTCTCATACCACGCGGCGAAGAACCGCCATATGCACTGGATGATAACAAGATCTATATCCGGGATGAGGATGAGACGAATATTGCGGTGCGCGATGAAATTGTTACACTGGTTTTGAGAGGAAAGGAACATACTGCGCTATTGCAGACGATCAAAGAACCTGAACCCACCACTGTTGAATCGGTGTCCGGCGCTGATATAATGGTTCCTTCCCCAACAGAGAATGATGAGATTCCTCGAACTGGCGTTGAAGTTTGTGCTCCCATCACCAGGGGCGGTAAAAATTTCTTCACCATGCGCGATCTGCGGAACGGTAACATTGTCAAGAACGTAACCCAGGCCTCTGCCAGACGCCTCTGGCATTATGCAATTACTCACTACAATGAGATCATGCCCTCTATCGAAAGTGCCTCCATCCAGTGGAACGGCAATTTTGGCTTGATCAAGCAATATTCTCAAGGAAATAACCAGCTTTATGACTTCATCTTGAAAACCAATAGCGGGTACCGGCTCTTTTTTGGTGTCACAGCCAATGGCATTCACGGCCCGTGGAAGTTTTTCCTTAAGGAAGAGGAATAATTTGATCGAGATTCAGGTGGCTGTCATTACGGTATCGGATCGTTCTTATCGCAATGAAAGGCCTGATCTTTCAGGTCCGGCATTATGTGACTTTGTTTCTTCGATGGGATGGAAAGTAATTTACTCAACCATTGTCAATGACGAGTTATCCATGATCGAGAGTATCTTGAGAAAATGTGTTACTCATGAGAATGTCGACTTGATACTCACCACTGGTGGAACTGGTCTTTCACCCCGTGATAATACGCCGGAAGCCACTATGAAGGTAGTCGAAAAAACCGTACCCGGGCTGGCAGAATATATGCGCATGGACAGTGTATCGCAAAATCAAAATTCCGTTCTCTCAAGAGCGGTGGCAGGAATAACTCAAGGAAAATTGATCATTAATTTACCCGGCAGCCCGACTGGGGCAGTCGAAACACTGAAAACGATTGCCGGTGTGATCCCTCACGCAATCGGGATATTGAAAGATGAGAAGTTGCACGATTCCTGAGCCGTGGATCATTTCTTGAGATAATTCTGGATTGTCGGCAATTCCATAATAATGATAGCCCGCATCCTTATGTGGGATTCAAAGATATGGCTATAATTAACCGTACTCAGGGATGCCTTGAATCATGGGAAATCCAATATTTCACCTCTATCATCTTCAGAAATTAGACTCCCGCCTGGATTCCATCAAAGACAGGCTGAAAAGTATCTCATCCATTCTCAACAGTGATGCAAGAATTGCTGTTGCCGAAAAAGTATTGGACGAGAAGAAAAAGGCTTTTTCCGTTCAACAAAAAAAGCTTCAGTTGATTGAAGAGTCTATCCACGCGAAAAGGATGAAAATAGAGCAGTCGGAAGCTTCCTTGTACGGTGGAGGAATCAAGAATCCGAAGGAACTGCAAGACTTGCAGAAAGAGATCGTGTCGATCAAATCTACAATCCTATCATTGGAAGAATCCGAGCTGGCAGCCATGTTTGACGTGGAGAATGCCGAGAAGGAAGTCACAGTAGCCGAGGATGCTCTCAAGACAGTTATGACGACTGTTGCCTGCAGTCAATCACAGTTGATGGCAGAACGGACTGAGCTGGAACAAACGGTGCATAAGTTGGAGCAGGAAAGACCCGCAATTGTCAGCCAAATTTCTTCAAGCTCACTTGACCAATACGAAGAATTACGAAAAAAGAAAAGGGGGATTGCTGTTGCAGCGGTGGAAGAGCGATGTTGCTCTGTATGCGGCACTGAGTTGACCCCTGCTGAATTTCAGGCAGCCAAATCTCCCAGCACATTATTTTACTGCGCCTCCTGTGGGCGTCTACTTTACGTTGGATAACGAATGAAAATTCCTCCCATTGATCTCTTTTCATTTGTACTTGGATTTCTATTGGCTTTGATCCTGGTATTTATTATCGCGAGGATCAAAAAACTGCAACCGCAAATCAAGAAAGCCCGTCAAGAGCGCAAGGAAAAGAACCAGTTAACCGATGCGGGTGAATGCGAGCGATTATTCAGGAAATACATGCTGCGAAAATGTCAGCGCTCGCATTTGGCTTCAATGTTATTCCCTTTGAGCGATGTTTATGTCGATCTGGGATTGATCGGCCACCCGTTTTACAAAGATCCTAAATACTTAATGGAAAACGAACCGTTATTGTTCCAGCATTTTCCAATATACATGGGTGACGCTGAAGAATATGCCGGTTTGCCTGCGCCACTCCTTTCGTTGGAACAGGCATTGAGCGGCGGTAGAAATGTGATGATAATGAACGGGATCGGAAGCGGCAAAACCACACTAATGGCTCAATTTGCGTCAAGGATCCTTGAGGGAAAGAGTCGTTTGGAGGATTTCAACAACTTTTTGCCTGTATTCATTAATATTTCTGATCTTGATTACCAGAGTGAGACTTCACAAAACCTTCTTGATCAAATAACTGCACAACTACACGAAATCGAACCAAAAATAAATCCGGATATTTTATCGGTAATTCTGAAAAGATCACTATCTGGCAAGTCATTGCTTTTATTACTCGACGGATTGGATGAATTGCCGCCGGATCTCTTTCACCGGGCGGTAATTTTCATCGGGTCCATATGTAAACAATATCCCGATCTGAAAATTGTAATCGCCACCGGAGCATATTATGCCGGCGACCTGTATAAATTCGGCTTTGCCGACCTTTCGATTCAGGTACCCACCCCTTTTCAGCGTATTGAACTTGTCCAGGTGTGGAACCGAGCCTGGGAGAAAATCAACCTTCCAGATGCCAATCAACCTGAGATGCACCAATTAAGCTCATTGTGGATGATGCAGGCATCCCGCGCGCGCTCGATTTTGGAAATCACCCAGGAAATCTGGTCCATACTTGCCTTTGATCATCAATCAGGTCATAGCAATGACCTTTACGACTATATCAATAGAGTAACCAGCGAGTTGATCTCCTGGTTCACGCTTCAGGGGATCGCTGCTCAAATAAAGCAGCAAAAAAGTGCCGGGATCTCTCGTGATGATTTGACACAACTCATCGATAAAGATGATGTCACCCGGGCATTTTTTCAACGGCAAAAAGATGAGCAGGCTTCTGGATCAACAACCCCGAACAATATCACGGTCACCCTTTCAAACGCTGGTGAAATTGTAGATCAATTAATTAATGAAAATTTCCTGGCGGAAAAAGCCGACGGTAACCTGACATTTGGAAATCCCGCAGTTCTAGCTTACTTGCTAGGATCCTCGCCTGTTTACCAACCAACCATCAAATGGAAGAGCCTGCTGATATCGCCCATGGAGACCAGCATTTTGGGATATTCGCAAGCCGAGAAACCATATATTGCGGATTGGATCGCGGATGAGGATCCCTATTTATTCCGTAATCTTTTAATAGCGTACCATCAAATACGAAATGACAAACAACCTTTAAAATACTATCCTCTTTTAGCAAAGAAGGTTCTTCCACTGGTTTTGGATGAATCTCTCCCATCGACCGTTCGGTTTAAACTTTTTACGATCTTTAATCTCGATCCGCAAAGTCATAATCAGCTTGTAGAACGCTTGAAAAGGCATCCGTCACCCACTGTGCGGCAAATGGCGGCTTTGGGTTTTGGTAAGGTAAAGAGTGCCGATACGACAAGATCTCTTGCAGAACTGATTGCGGATCACGATTCCGCGGTGGGAATGGCAGGCTGCATTTCTGCCTTCAAGATATTTGATAAGGAGTGTATTGATATCCTTCTGGAAACACTGGTAAATGGGCGGGATGTTTTACGCAATTTTGTGGCTGAATTGATGGCATTCAACCCTGAATATGGATATTCCATATTGAAGGAACTGGCTGAAAACGGCAATATTCAGAGTAAGAAAGCCGCAGTCTATGGTTTACGTTTGATTGGTGAAAAATGGGCAAACGACCTGCTGGAAAAGATCAGTACTTCGGATGAGCAGTGGTTTGTGCGCGATGCGGCTTCTCACGCATTGGAAACCAAATGGAATCTCTCACATTATGTTCCTTCCAGGCGTTCTGAACCGGATCAGACGTCGTGGCTGATAAAATTTGCCAGTCAGGAAGGACAGAGTATCCCTGCGGGCGCTTACCCGTATGAATTGTTCTATCGATTGATCGATTCGGGAACACTTGAAGAAAGATTGGTTTCGCTTTCCTACTTATTCGACAAACCGGATGAATACACAGCCGAAACGGTCATTCAGTTGATGAAGGCGGACAATCCATTAAGAGAAGAGGCTTTTTCCACTTACGAACAATTATTCAAACAAACCAGATAAGTCGGATATTGTTATTTGGTGATTCCTTGAAGGATTCGCTGCTGCACCTGGTCGGAATTCAAGCCCATTATAGTGATCAGTTTATCCCGACCGGTTTGACCGGCGATGATCTCCATCGAAGAAGGGGGAACGCTTAATATTTTCGCCAGGAATTCGATCAGCGCTTGATTCGCCTTCCCATCCACTGGAGGCGCGGTCAGCCTTATTTTTATTGTGCCGTCCTCCAAAATGTCATAAATCTCATTCTTTGCCATGCGCGGAGTAATGCGCACAGTTACCGCGGCTCCCAATTTTCCATCATGCAGGTGAAAATTTCTCTGTTTTGCCATTAATGATATCCATCAAAGCAAGCGAATTAATAAGCTTTCGAGGACCTGAATAATGATGAGCAATACGATCGGGCTGAAATCCAGGTTGGCGATAGGCGGAAGTATGCGCTGTATTGGACGAAGCATGGGTCCAACGATTTGATCCAGAAGCATTCTGATTCGATTATCAGGTGGAACAAAAAAGGAGAGGAAAACGTCAACGATCACGATCAGTGACAACACGCGAAATATGGTGGAAATGGTGTATTGGACGATATTCATTTGAAAATTATACCTTGATTTTAATTCTCGCGAGACCCCATGATTGCTTCACCGATGCGCACGAAGGTGGCTCCTTCTTCAATGGCTGTCTCAAAATCACTGCTGGTTCCCATCGAAAGTTCAAGGAAATCAGGCAAATGTGTTTCTTGTTTAATATACTCCAGCAATAAACGGCATTTTTGGAAATACTTGCGGTTTAATTCCCCTTGCTCCACGTAAGGAGGCATTGTCATCAATCCGACGGGAATTAACTGGTCCATTTCGCCAATCTTCAGGACAAATTCCGCGATCGATCCCCATTTTTCTTTTTCGGAAGCATCAATGCCGAATTTCGAGGTCTCTCCGGCAATATTTACTTCGATGCAAATAGGCATTCGAATTCCTGCAGCTGTGCACGCACGGTTGAGCTTTTCCGCCGTATTGAGATCCTCGATCGAGTGCATCATTGAAAAATATTCGATAATATATTTTATTTTCCGGCTTTGCAGATGACCGATCATATGCCATTCAGGTTTCTTGGTCTGATCGATCTCTGCGATCTTTTGGGCCAATTGTTCAGGATAGTTTTCGCCCAGGCGGCGCGCACCTGACTGAATCACCTGGTTGATCTTCCAGGCGGGTTGATTTTTTGTAACAACGATCAATTTCACTTCATGCGGGGACCTTCCACCCCGGATGCAGGCTTCGGCAATTTTTGTCTGGATATTTTGATAATTTTCCGCAATGTTCATGGCAATTCCTACGCTTGAAGTGCGATGACCGCGGCGAATCTGCCTGTTTTACCATGTTCTGCACGGTGGCTATACCAATCTGTTACATGGCATGCAGTGCAAATATTTGCGTATTGAATATTCTTCACTCCCGAGGATTCGAGTAAGAAGCCGTTTGCCTTCCACAGGTTAAAGAATAACGATCCATTTTCATGCGTGAAGAATGCTTCAGCATTGTCACCGAATGATTGTGTTGCTTCAAGGAAAACATTTTCACCAACCTCATAATGGTCCGGGCCTATCGATGGACCAATTCCAGCAACAAGGTCAACCGGATCGACATGATACCGTCTACCGATTGTCTCAACCGCATGCTTGACAATCTGTTTCACAGTTCCCTGCCAACCCGCATGAACTATGCCGATCACAGATTTTTTCGGATCGTAAAGCAGGATGGGGACGCAATCCGCAAAGCGCATGAGCAGGGTGACATGCGGTCGATCAGTAAAAATGGCGTCCGCTTTTTGATGCGGATCGATCAATTTACGCGGCGTATTGGTGCAAATTGTATTAGCGCTGTGAACCTGCCAGACATCAAACAGTGAATCCACGGATTTTCCTATACTGTCGAAAATACGTTTTCGATTTTCGATCACGTTATCACGTGAATCACCGACAGTGCTTCCCAGGTTCAGTGAATCCCAGGGGCTTGGGCTGATACCCCCTTTGCGTGAAAAAAAGCCATGCACGGTCCCTTCGAAACCGCCGTTGTCAAATTGTAAATAAACGATACCATTATTGGAAATTTGCTTCATTTCAAAACCCGGGGGTTGATCTTTTTAATGATGGTTAGTTTGCGGTTAAGATTGAACCTGGTGATGCTCATGGTCTCTTCCATCAACGGGTACATATACCAGGCTGTGCCCGCACCAAATAACGCGCCGGTCAAGCTGCGTAAAAATGGCGTACTTTCTCTCACTGGAAGCCAGGCAGGCCAGCCTTGTGCCAATCCTGGAAGTTGGGAGAAACCATCAATTGCAATAGGTGCCAGGGCGATCAAAAACCATAAATACCAACGTAATCCCTTTATCTTTTTTCCGGTGACTTCAAAAACGATGCCAAATAAAGCCATGGACAGATAAATGGCAATATCCCTCTCGCATAATGCAACCTTGTATCCCATGATTGAGTTGCCAACTAGTGAACGTGAATAAATTATGTCGGCCGCTGATGAACCGGTCACCTCTTCATAGGTCAAAATTCCATTGATATGAGCCAGCTCACGAGGATAAACGATTTGTTCTCCGCCGATAAAATAAGATCGATAAGCGAGCTGGTGGCACAAGATCGAATAAGCTTTATATATCCCCGCAGCAATTGCTGAATTGCCATTCCTCTCAAATAGCGGGGGCAGAAAAGCGATGGCTGTAAATAGAATTAGGAATATTGAAATCACCCAGACATAACTGCGAGAGAACCATAGAGAGAATCTCTCATGCCTTGTAAAACTCAATGCGTTCGAGCCTGGTTGAACAGTTTCGCTTTCATTTGCTGCTGCATCCAGGCTCAATGCGGCTTTCACCGCAATTTCGATCTCCTTCAACTCAAATGGATGGTTGATCTTGTAGGGGCCAATCCATACCGACGGTGTTTTTCCTGCCAACCTTTGTTCGAGATCATGATTCCCGTCGATGCAAATATCAACCAGCGGAACGTTATTATCATCGCAGAGTTTTTTGATCTCCGGCAACAACTCGTCCGCTGTGGGTGTTATTTTTGAGTAATAATAGGTCAGTGTGCGCACTAGATTATTTTGAGTATATTGTTTTCTGGTGTCGAAAAAATCCTTCGATTATGCGTTTTCAGTGAATGAACTGTCGACAACCTTGACATTCGTTCCGGAGTATCCCTGAATCTCGATCTTGCCGGGATCGTAGGGTGTATCAGGTCGCGTCCAGCGAAAAATGAACTTGGCAACATCCGGCGGGGCATTAACACATCCGTGGGATTTTGTCTCGCCAAATTCGTTGTGAAAGTGAGTGGAGTGGATGGCAACGCCTCCGGCAGCAAAGATCGAAGTCCATGCGACTGCGAACTCTTCATATCCCGAAGCCTTGCTCGCTTCGCCGCCTGCCATATGCAGCGATATGTATTTGCGATTGATCGCATGGTAATCTCCAGGCGGGGTCAGGTACTTGTCGGTAGGTCTGCCTTGAAAATCGTATTTTGCGCCAGTGGATACACGTGTAAAAAGTATTTCCTGTCCATTTTCATAACAGGACATTGTCTGATGGTCTACATCCACGCTGATATATTTGTCTTCTATCTCGGGATTAATGGGAGAAATATCTTCGGGAGTAATTGGTCGGAATGCACGGGCATCTGCCCAGTACTTGTCTCCATAGGATCCATGTTTTTCGATCATGTGATATAGAACATCACCGTTGCCTGTTTCCTGGATTCCATCGACCCAAAGGACTTGAGAGAAATAAAACCTGGGATCTATGGTCTCTTGCAGGCGGGGTGATAACCTTGTTTCGCCATCGATGATCAGATCTGCATACGGAACGGTGACTTCTGCCCACATTCCCGTTTCACTTCCATAATTGGGCAAGGCAGTCAAAGGTACATTGGGTTCGTTTCGTACAGGTTGAACTGAATTTGCTGGAATGAAACCATCGGGTGTCTCGTACCATAACCGCTTCTTGGACCAAGAAACGAGTGGTTTGCCGATGACTTCCCCATAAAGTGAAAGTACGTGATCTTCAAAAACCTTCTTCACGGTCGAACTTTCCGGATCTGGCTTGGATTTAATCTCCACGGTATAAAAGGTTCTTCCCAGATGCTGACCGGCAGGAAAATCCGGCAGGTAGGCATTGGCTGATTGGGTCTTTGCCAGTGCAAGGGCTCCAAGACTGGCAGCGCTGAATTTTAGAAAGTCTCTTCTGTTTATTTTTCTCATCCTATACCAACTAAAAGTATTTATATTTCTCGATTCTTGATCAAACTATTTATCTTGTGAATTTCTGGACCCCATAAAGCATCTTTTGCCGAATATGTTACAAGCTCCCGAATTTTAGAATAGATTCTACCCGTTCCCTTGCCCAATTGTACTTTAGTTTGCTTCATTCTCAAATCGATCGCATGTACAGCCGTGAACAATTCGATGGATAGAATCTGCCGGACGTTATCCGCGATTTCGTAGGCATGGCGTGCTGCGGTCATCGAATTTGCATTATGGTCTTCCTGGTTGGACGAAGTGGGCAGTGATCGAATGGAATCAGGGGTTGCCAGTGTTTGGTTTTCAAGCACCAGGGAGGCAGCCGTGTATTGAGGGATCATTAATCCTGAATTTAATCCTGCATTCTTGTTTTGATCCACCAGCATGGGAGGTAATCCATTGCTCAGATGTTCGTCGGTCAACCGGAATGTTCTTCGTTCAGAAATCGCTCCCAGTTCCGAAAGCGCGATCCCCAGCATATCCATGGAAATTCCAATAGGCTCACCATGGAAATTACCGCCAGATAACGCAATTCCTGGTTCGAAAATCAACGGATTATCGGTGACAGCATTGATTTCGCAGCCGATGACCTTTTCAACATAATCCACACAATCTCTAACTGCTCCTTGAACCTGTGGGGCGCATCGCAGGGAATATGCATCCTGAACTTGATGCGTGGAATCGATCAGGTTGCTTCCTTCCAATAAATGCCTCAGGTTCATTGCAGTTGTTATCTGACCGTCGTGATGTCGTAGCTGGTGTATTCTATCATCCAAAGCAGCGGAACAGGCGCAGAGCGCTTCCATCGATAATGCTGCTGCACATTCAGCGACGTAGAGCAAATATCTCGCATCGGACACTGCCAATGCACCCAACGCAGCCGAAAAAGTAGCACCATTATTGAGCGCCAAACCCTCTTTGGGTCCCAACACGATACGCTCGATACCGGCCAATTGCATGGCTTTCTTTCCCGAAAGCCGTTGACCTGCATGGAAAGCAAATCCTGATTCATCATCCCTGTCTTCATCATCCCGTGTGAAAACCAGCGCCAGGTGAGAAAGCAGGCAGAGATCTCCGGATGATCCCAACGAGCCTTTACTTGGGATGACAGGGAGCACGTCTTTGTTTAACATTTCCTGAAGAGTCTGTATTAATTCAAAACTCACACCCGAATATCCTCTGGATAGCGTATTCAGTCTTACCAGCATGGCGGCGCGCACAATATCACGATCCAGTTCAGCACCACTACCAACGGCGTGACTGATGATCAAATTGTGGTTCAGGCGTCTGATTTCGTTCTCGGGGATTGTTTTATCGGCAAAAATACCATACCCGGTATTGATGCCATAAACCGGAGATTTCATACCCAAAATCTGCTCAACTCGTGCATGGGAGGATTGGATAGCCTTAATGCTGGATGGGCTTAATTCGATCTTTTCATCCTTACGAGCAACATTAAGTACTTCCTCGAACGAAAGGGGCTTATCATGGTCAATGAGCATAATCCGGTTCCTTTATAGAAGGATTAAGGTAAATATCAATGAGATCACAGGAACTGAAATGTTATCGTAATCGGAGGGCGAAATTGACTCAACCAGAGTGGCGATCAGTGCAATGACGCCTACCGGAAAGAGGAATCGGATCAGCGAGGGTTCGATCAAACCGGCTGAAATAAAGATGAAAATCATGAGGATTGACAGCAGGAATCCACCCAGAAACATGGATAATGAGCCGAGAATGGTTTTTTTTCGATTCCATGGAATGGAAATTGAACCGTATTTACTTCCAATGAGATCTGCCAGCCCATCTCCACCGCAAAGGATCATCAGTGGAATAATGGCATTTTCAGTTTTCCAGAAAATGACAGTAAGGAGAACAAAAACGATCCCATAAAAAAAAGGTCCTTTGAGCAGTTCATTTTTACCACCCGTTCGAGCCATAGCCTTTACTGAAGAATCGTCTTTCATTACCCCCAAACCCACCAGGACTAGCTGCAGCACGATCATCAATGGCACGATGGCTCCAAGATACCTGGACAGTGGATGCTCAGGGAAAAGAAGCCAGCACAGCAAAAAAACCGGTCCGGTGCCGATATGAATGAGTTTACGCGATACTGAGGTGGATACAATATTTTTTTTGGCCAGAATATTGTTGAATCGCATCCATAGAAGACAGAGTATTAAAGTCAGCAGGCCGGCAAGCCAGGGATTGTTGATCAATGTAAAATTCCTTTTGGTGAAGTTATTCGCGTTGGGTCATGGCGCGGTCCATGTCTCTTTTCATGTCCTTGGCGGCGATATCTTGCCGTTTATCAAATAGTTTCTTGCCTTTTGCGACTGCGATCTCCAGTTTGGCGCGCCCGTCTTTAAGGTACATTTTTACTGGAATAATCGTAACGCCCTTTTGCTTGACATTCATATATAATTCGCGGATTTCTTTTTTATGCAATAGCAACCTTCTTGGGCGTTTTGGGTCGTGGTTTGTATAACTTGCGGCATCATACACTGCAATGTGAGAATTAATCAGCCAGGCTTGAGAATTTTCAATTTGCACATAGGATTCCTGAAGACTCACCTGCCCGGCACGGACAGATTTTATTTCACTGCCTTTCAAAGATATGCCAGCTTCGAGAGTTTCAAGGATAAAGTACTCGAATTGCGCTTTTTTATTTTTTGAAACTGTTTTAATTTCCATAATTTAATGAAATATGTCTATACGAATCTTGTAATTAATTTTACTACTCTTCATCTTGATTGGAAATAGGAAAACAAACCTAACAGCATTCCTGTTCCAGCTAAAAGGATGATTACCAGCCCAATAGGAATCCCTCCTAACGTCTGCCCTGTTGAAGTGTCATAAGTTGGCATTACCAATGGTGCTGGCTGCGTAAAAGTCGGTAATCTTGTGGCAACCGGTGTTGTTACAAATTGGGCAGCCATGGTAGGGTCAATTGTTATTGTCATGACCGGTTCAGGGGATGGTGGACTCTCAATGATGGCAAGTTCTCCAGGTGTCACATCCATATAAAGTGCCCATACCCACCCGATTCCGCCTTGCACACCGGGGTATTCCACCACAAGCCAGTCCCCCCCAGCTGATTTCCCAACGACTGGAACCTCGGCTCCGAGCAAAATGACCCCAATTTCAGGATATAAGACACTAGGACCAGACCTTACATTGACACGATCTTCAGTCAATCCAATGCGAATTTTCGCAGTTGGTCCTTTCGGAGTTCCGGTCACGGTTGGTATGGATCCCGTTGGCTGTTGAGCATGCACATAATTCACATCAGAAAACGTATATGAAGTAAATGCAACCAAAGTGACCACCAATAAGACCGCAATCCATCGAAATTTACGTAAAAGCATTTTCTCTCCAAACATTTTTTAAACAAAGTTGATTATAATTCATTTATGCCACAACGAATCTATCATGGGACCATCAGTAACACCGATATCGCACAAGCGCTAATCGGAAACTTTTGTCGTGGAAATTTGCAGGTTCAACAATATGGAAGCGGCGACACGATCATCGTTCAAATTGCTTCATCGCCCTATGCCGTATCAGGTGGAAAGACCGCATTAAGCGTGCAGCTGCAGAATGTGGAAGACGGCGTTTCGGTAGAGGTAAGCAAACAAGCCTGGCTGGGAGTAGCAGCCAGCCTCGGAATATCCACCATTGCTGCGTTGCACAACCCACTGTCTCTGCTCAACCGCCTTGATGACATTGCACAGGACATTGAATACGTTCAATTGGTGGATAATGTTTGGCATTTGATCGACACTACGGCAAGGTCTTTAGGCGCAGGCTTTGAATTATCCGATCGTTTATCACGTTATGTTTGTGATTACTGTAATACACCGAATCCACCAGGGGAATCCAGTTGTATTGCCTGCGGTGCTCCATTAGGGAACATTCAACCGCGTACTTGTAAGAACTGCGGCTATGTTTCTATAGCAGGTGAAAGCAGATGTAAGAATTGCGGAATGCCGATTTAATTTTCTTTCGAAGGAGCAACGATCATGATCAAAATAATTGCGGATACAACCTCAACGATCTCCCCTGCTGATGCAAGACGATTGGGTATTTATTATCTTCCACAAATCATCGTTTTTGATGATAAATCCTACCGCGATGATAACGAGATTACCACTAAGGAATTTCTCACAAAATTATCCACTTCTCCCAACCTGCCTAAAACAGCTGCTCCCCCTCCTGCATTATACGGTCCCATTTTTGAAGAAATTACCAAAAACAAAGATACTGCCATCGTGCTCTGTCCGTCCGCAAAAGTCAGTGGAACCTTCCGCAGCGCAACTGTTGCGGCACAGGATTTTCCTGATACGGACATTCGTATCGTGGATACTGAAGTCATCGGTCCTGCTCTTGGAACCCTGGTAATGAAAGCATTAAACTGGGCAAAGACTGGTGAAAAGACCGATACGATCATCAATCGCGTTGTCGAACTTGGAAAAAAGGTCAAGATATACTTTTATGTTGACACTTTGGAATATCTCCACAAAGGTGGAAGAATTGGCACAGCCACCGCCCTGGTCGGAAGCCTTTTACAGGTAAAGCCCATTCTTTTATTCAAAGACGGTCAGGTAAACCAGTTCGAAACCCAGCGCACGAAGAAGAAAGCCCTGGCGCGCATCGTTGAACTTGTAGAAAATGAATGCCCCAAAGGTGCTGAATCCGAACTGGCGATTCTCGAAGCTGCCGCCATGTCGGATGCCCTGGATCTCAAAGAAAAATTCGCCAAAATTATTGATTATTCCGGCATCACTATAGCGGATTTACCGCCTGCCATCATCGTACATGCTGGACCTGGTGTGCTTGCTGCCAGTTTCTTCCAAAAGTGATCTTATTGTGACATAAAAAATGGGAATCCAATTTTCAGGATTCCCATTTTTGGTAAAGTTACTCTACTTATTCGATATGCGCCGGTTTCTTGCTAACGCTCAATGCCCAAATGATTCCACCAAGGAACACAGCAGCGACTACCCAGCCTACCCATCCCATGTTTCCCTGATATCGAACAATTACAGGTGCAGCCAGAAGGCTGATCAAGTTGACTACTTTGATCATCGGGTTCAAGGCAGGTCCTGCGGTATCTTTGAGAGGATCGCCAACGGTATCACCAACAACTCCAGCTTTGTGTCTGTCGGATCCTTTCCCGGTATTTTCAACCAGGTTTCTTGGTTCATCCTCAATGGTCTTCTTTGCATTGTCCCAGGCACCGCCGGCGTTCGACATGAATACAGCCAGCATCTGGCCGCTGAGGATGACTCCTGCCAGGAATCCACCTAACGCTTCAACCTGAAGTACCAGTCCTACAAGCAGAGGCATGAGGACAGAAATGGTCGCCAGAGGAATCAGTTCTTTCTGGGCAGACGCAGTGCTAATTCCTACAACCTGAGCGTAATCAGGTTTTTTTGTGCCTTCCATGATGCCAGGAATCTTGAATTGCCGGCGAACTTCTTCCACGATCTTTCCAGCCGCCCTGGTGACGGCGCGAATTGAAAGCGAGCTAAATAACCAGGGGAGTGCTCCACCGAGCAAGAACCCAACAAATACTTTGGTATCGGAGATCTTGATTGATTTTAGAATCTCCATATTCATACCATAGTTGTTGACCAGGTCGGTTTGAACCCGGCTGATATCGGTAATGAATGAAGAGAACAAACTTACAGCCGCAATAACCGCAGACGCAATGGCCACACCTTTGGTGATTGCCTTAGTGGTATTGCCCACTGCATCCAGGTCGGCCATGATCTGGCGGGCTTTTTTGGTATTTTCATCTGTTTGATCGTGCCAGGCCATTTCCGCAATGCCATTGGCATTATCAGAAATTGGGCCGTACGAATCCATGGCTACGTTGTTTCCTGTGTGGCTTAGCATACCAATACCAACCATTGCAACACCATAAAGGACATAGATCGCTTCTTGGCCTCCGTAGAGTGCGATGGCAGCAATAAAGCTGGCAACAATCACCACAAGAGCCCACACGCTGGATTCCATTCCCAAAGCGAGACCGGAGAGGATGGTCGTTGCAGGGCCAAATTTGGTGGACTCAACAATTTCCTTGACTGGAGCGGATTTGGTTGATGTGAAGTAAGATGTCAGGGGGTTGAACGCCACAGCCAGACCCACACCAATGGTTGTGAGCATGGCGAGTTTCCAGTCATTCGCGTACAAAATTGCCACGACGAAGGACCAAATGATCGTATTTACACTGGAAACCTCGTAGGAGCGGAACATGGATTCCTCCGCATCGTGTGCGCGAAGGAACTTGATCGGGAACTTTTCCCAAATGGGAACTGTAAAGGTTCCCAGGATGGAACTTACGACGCCAATACCTCGAATGATCAATGGATAAACGATCCATTTCAATCCACCGACCGGATCCTGGCTCCACAATGCCAAACCGAGGATCAACGCAGACACAATTGTAACTTCGTAACTCTCGAAAATGTCTGCGGCCATTCCTGCACAGTCACCAACATTATCGCCGACCAGGTCCGCCACGACAGCAGCATTTCGCGGGTCATCTTCAGGAATATCTTTTTCGACCTTGCCAACCAGGTCAGCACCGACATCAGCAGCTTTGGTGTAAATGCCGCCGCCAATACGCATGAATAGTGCTAATAAGGTTCCACCGAAGCCGAAACCAAGTAATGCGTCAGGTGAGGCTTTACCAAATATGATAAAGATAACTGTACCGCCCAACAAACCCAGACCGTCCGTGAGCATACCAGTGATCGTGCCTGCATAATATGCAATGGTTAAGGATTCATTGAAACTTCGCTGTGCTGCAGAGGCTGAACGAACACTGGCCTGAATGGCCATTCTCATTCCCAACTGCCCTACGGTTAATGAAAAAGTTGCACCCAACACAAACGCCAGTGCGCGGCCAATGGAAATAATTAATTGTGTATTGTATTTTTCTGGTGGGAATTCCAGCAACGCCTCATGGCTAGGCGGGACTACATAAACTGATAGAAATAGTGCGATGAATAAAATTCCGATTGCAGGCAAAATTGACTTTAATTGTCTCTTCAGGTATGAGTCTGCGCCAATATTAATTGCATCCCATACTTCCTGCATTTTTTCGGTACCCTTGTCCTTTTTTAAGACAGTACCTTTTAACAGCCAGGCATACAACAAACTGATAAATGCTACAACCAGAACAGCCAGGATTGCCAACTGTTCAAAGTTGTTAAGCCCGTGACGGGCTAACCCAAGAATATCCATATCTCCTCCAAGTTTTATTAATTAATTGATACTCAGGTTATTTTTCGATTATTTAATGTGCAAGGCTTAATAAAAAAACAATTTTACTATATATTTGTTCCAACGAGCATAATATCAAATAAATAACAAAATATCTATTGACATTTTGCTGCAATTTTTGTATAGTTTATTACGCTTTAGAGTGAAGTGCTATTGGCGGAAGGTTTCTTCCGTTTTTTTATGCCTGTAAATAATTTCGATACTTTACTATTGAAATTCTAATAAAAACACTGTATCCTTTTATGACACTAAAGCATCATAATCGATGGATTAGATAAGGTTGATGTTGTTGAATGGATAAACCAATTATTAACTTGCTTGATGATGAAGACGAAGAATATCCTGCGATTGCGCGGTTAATTGAACTTGGACGTCAAAAATCCTACGTAACGATCGACGATATCCTGCAATTCTTCCCCGAAGCCGAACAGGACGTAGAGCAGCTGGAGGAGACATTTGCTGCGTTAATGAGTGCTGGAATTCCTTATGTGGAAGATGAAATCATCCATGAAGAACCCAGCGACGAAGATTTAACTGTAAATGAAGATGAGATCGCAGAAACCAAAGCCGTCGCCAGTGACGATCTGGAAAATATCGACACGGACGATACCATTGGTCTGTATCTAAAAGAAGTCAGTCGCGTCCCCTTATTGAATGCGGAAGAAGAGGTCGAACTTGCCCAGCGTATTGAACGTGGTCGCATGGCACGTGAGGAACTTGCCCGTGGGAACGTAAATAATCGCCGCAGGATGGAATTGAGAAAATTGATCGAGGATGGCTGGGCTGCGCGCGAACACCTGATCACGGCAAACTCACGACTAGTCATCAGTGTCGCCAAAAAATATATGGGCAGAGGGGTGCCCTTTCTGGATCTGATCCAGGAAGGAAACATTGGTTTGATCAGGGCGACTAAAAAGTTTGATTACCGCCGCGGTCATAAATTCAGCACTTATGCCACTTGGTGGATCAGGCAGGCAGTAACTCGAGCCATTGCCGACCAGGGCCGCACGATTCGAGTTCCAGTCCATATGGGCGATCAGATCAATAAACTTTTGCGCGTGCAGCATCAGCTGACCCAGCGCCTTGGTCGTGAACCTTCCGTGGAAGAATTGGCAATTGCCCTGGATGTTCCACCAAAAAAGGTCGAGAACATGATCCAGGTGGCAAGGCGGCCTCTCTCACTTGAAACCCCAACGGACGATGAGGAAGATTCTGTATTGGGTGATTTCATTGAAGACGACGAAGCGCCTCCTCCCGATGACTCTGCCACATACAACCTTTTAAAAGAGCACCTGGAAGATGTTTTGAACGGTTTACCTCCTCGCGAAGTACGCATATTGCAATTACGTTACGGCCTTCTGGATGGTCAGGCTTATACGCTGGAAGAGGTAGGACGAAAAATGGGTGTCACACGTGAAAGGGTGCGGCAGATTGAAGCCCAGGCCCTCAGTCGCTTAAGGCACCCATCGATTCGGAGAAAATTGCGCGACTATCTTGGAGAATAACACTGAAAAAAACGGCTTGAAAATCAAGCCGTTTTTTTATTTTATAACTCATGTATAATATTTTAAATACTAGTATGCGTAATTCCGGAGGGAATTATTATGGTAATGATCTCACTTCGCGATTATAACCGTGAAATCGAGTCTTTGATTGAATCTAACCAGATCGACGAGGCAATTTCACATTGCGTAACAATCTTGCAGTCTTTTCCAAAATCTATTGATACTTATAGAAATCTAGGAAAAGCACTCCTGGAAAGCAAACGATATTCCGAATCAGCGGATGTGTTTTCGAAGGTACTTGCAGCTTATCCCGATGATTTTATCTCGCACATCGGATTAAGTGTCATTGAAGAAGAGAATCGAAATCTTGATGCCGCCATCTGGCATATGGAACAAGCCTTTGAATTGCAGCCTTCCAATCTTGCGCTGCAGGAAGAACTTCGCCGATTAATTGGCAGACGGGATGGCGTCCCACCCACAAAAATTAGATTAACACGCGGCGCATTGGTAAAAATGTACGCTCGCGGTGACCTGTATCAACAAGCAATTGCTGAAATTAAATCCGTGCTCAAAGATGAACCAAATCGCGTCGATTTTAAGGTTCTTCTGGCAAAAATGTATCATGTTTCTGGTTCTTCCGCTGATGCTGTTGATGTTGCATCTGAAATTGTCGCTGAATATCCATATTGTTATGAAGCCAATCGCATCTTGTATGAATTACTCCCATCGAAGGAATCAGAGTCCGCAACAAATGTTTATCTCGATCGCCTGATATCGTTGGATCCATATTATCAATATGTGGATTCGTTGGCACCTGAATCCGCCGATGTTCCTGCAGATAAAATTATGATTGAGAAACAGGAATTAGCCTCTTCCTTTGTTCAAGAGAGCAGCGATACTGATTGGAGCAAACAACTTGGATTAAACTGGCAGAAAAAGGATGTTTTTATTTCTGAGGAGCCTCTGAATATTTTGAATCAAGTGGATGCCTTTGATGAACCAGCCAAGGAACCAGAACAGACCCCTCCAGTTTCTCCCTTCATCGGTGAAATGACACCGGATATTTCCAGTGAACTCGAAGAGAAGCCACTTAATGACCCTGAACCGTTGCCAGATTGGATAACCAAGGCAGGTTGGACTCGACCTTCTGATTCTTCTTCTTCGCCAGAACCAATCGTCAACGATTCCGCTTCAGAAGAATTGAATAATATCCCCGCCGAACCTTCTACGGAGTTGCCGGACTGGCTCAAGTCATTTGAACCAGAAACTCCAGAAATTAATTCAAACGAAGATCAATCAGAGGCTGGTTCTTCCTCGATATCCGATCTGCTTCCGGAAGAAACTCAAAGTTCCTCACTTTCACCGGATGAATTTAAGGATGCGATCAGTAATTGGGGAGAGCAGGAATCCGCGGCTGAAGATTCTTCACCTAATAAAGAACCAGAAGATTTATCGTCAGATTGGCTAAAACAGTTTGGAGAAGAAGCCACCAATCCCTCTGACGAGAATGCCGATCATAAACTTCCAGATTGGTTAATAAATTTTGTTCAGGATGAAGAATCGAGTAATAATTCTACTGAGCAACAACCGGATTGGCTTGAAAACTTGCCGAAAGAGGAAAACGAAAATAATCCAGAACAAGAGAGGATTGAGACTCCAGAGGAACAAGATGATTTATTACGGAACTTGGACGAAATCTTGGAGGAAGAAAAAACTGAACCTCCTCAAATTGTTGCTGAACAAAAACTTGAGGATATACAAGTAAAACCCGAAGAGGGATTTACTTCCCCAATTGACTCCGTAAAAGTTGAAGAAACTGAAGATCTTACTCCGGAATTACACGTAGAGGATCTTCTTAATCCAGATGAGCAACCAGTAAGTGGGAATTCCTCCCCAACTTCAGAATCGAACATCCCTTCGTGGGTACAGAACATATTAGCCGCCACACCCTCAGCGGCACCATCTGAAGAATCCATCCAACAAATTCCCATCCAGGAAACACCAACCACTACCGAATCAAAAATCGAGGAAGATGAAATCGAGTCCTTGATTTCTGAATTGCCGGAATCCTCCGAAAGCCAGGGAGGGGTAATTTCTGACCAAACAAATGACGATTTAATTTCCTGGCTGAGAGATATTAATCCGGAAATCGAAGAACCTGTTGAAGATCACCTCTCAAAGGCTGATGCTGAACATGGAAATAATTTGGATGATTTATCCATAGAAGACCAGATGCGATCAAGCATCACCGAAGGGGAACCAGAAGAAATACCCTCTGGTCTTGTTGATGCGGAACATGAATTACAGCCGGGAGAATCTTCTACCCCGGAACTTGAAGACAGGTTATCCGAGCTTTTGGAACGACCGCTCGATGAGACCGTGGCAAAAGAAGAGGTCGAAGAAGAATCAGAAATCGTAGATTTCCTAAAAAATGATGAGGTAATCCCTTCCGAATCCTCCCAGACCATTGATGGAAATGCGGAATCGACTCCATCTGTTGAACATATTCAAGCAGACGAACAGCAAGAGGTTGTTGCATTTGATCGATTCACTGACCTTTTAGATTCTGGGGATTATTCTGACCTGGCAAACCTTGTAGAACAAAGCCTGTCTTCAGGTACACCAGTCGATGATTTGCTCAGTGTTGTTCAATCCCAATCTCAGAAAAAACCTGATTCATATGAACTTTGGCAGCAATTAGGTGACCTTTATCTTGAAAAAGCAGATTTTGATAATGCCTTGATGGCTTATAATAAAGCAGCAAAGATTCTGCAAATACAACTTTAATGGAGCCGACCGTGGAAAGAACATTGGTATTAATTAAACCTGATGGCGTTCAAAGAGGGCTGATTGGAGAGATCACCTCAAGACTGGAGAAACGCGGTCTACAGATGGTTGCCGCTAAGTTTCTTGTGGCGAGTGATGAATTGGCAAGGGAACATTACACAGTTCATTATGGCAAACCCTTCTACGAAGGTTTGATCCGCTATATTACCAGCGGTCCCCTAATCGCCATGGTCTGGGAAGGACCCAATGCGATCAAACTCGTTCGACAGACAATGGGAGCGACCAATCCCTTGGAAGCAGCACCGGGGACCATCAGACACGATCTGGCCACCACGATGAGCCGAAATCTTATTCACGGCTCCGACTCTACCGAAGCCGCAGATTTTGAAATTTCGATCTGGTTTAAGCGGGAAGAAATTTTCTCCTGGAAACGGGAAAACGAAAACGCTTTCACGGGCACAAAATAGCTCCCAGTTTCCTTGACGGCATAAAGCGGGTATGGTAAACTTTTGCTCGTTCGGGGGCGTGGTGTAGCGGCTAACATGCGGCCCTGTCAAGGCCGAGATCGCGGGTTCGAACCCCGTCGCTCCCGCAATAAAAAAAAATACAAACCGAAGCAAAGGGTTTGTATTTTTTTTATTTATCGCTTTATGATAAGCCACTAGTTACCATTTACCTGCCTCATATACACCATCATGCAAATCAGCAAGATCAAGTTGCCAAGCACATTCATGCAAATGTTGTGAAAATTCATATGCCAGAATTCTCTGTCCGGTGATACCATCAGCCCGCTGCATCCCCAAAAAAACGAAAGCATCCGTTGATACAATGGAATCTGTCCATTTTGATTTCTCTTCTGCAGAAAGAAGCTCAAACTCCGATTGAGTCAAACTCGTCGGTTTGATTTGAACATTTTGACTTTTTCCGCCGGGAGTTATTGTATTTACTGCAATGTTATACGGCATAAGTTCCAATGCAATTGATTTGGAAAAACCTTCTATGGCATGTTTCGTGGCACTGTATATACTTTCCTTTTCGAAACCTTTCACGCCGGCACCGGAAGAAACATTGATGATACTTCCCCCTCCTTGTTTTATCATCTGTGGTATCGCCAGTTTACACAGAACAATCTGTGAACGAAGATTGATCTTTATGATTTGATCGATTTCGTCCAAAGAAAGATCAATAAAAGGCTTTAACGTTAAAATCGCTGCATTATTGATCAAGATATCGAGCCGAGAAAAATGATCGCTTATATATTGAAATATCTCTTTGATTGCGTTTTCTTCGCTGATATCAAAAGCAAATTCGGTGACATTTCCGCCTTCTTGACGAATAATTTCAGCGGTCTGATCAAGCTCGGATTTAGTACGTGCAACCGCAATAACCGATGCACCTTGACGGGCATATGCAATTGCAATTGATCTTCCCCATCCACGACCGGCGCCGGTAATCAATGCGACTTTTTCTTTCAATAACATTTAAAGTTCTCCTAAAAATAAACAAATGTACTTTCTTACAGATCGTTCATAACAGCGATGGCAGCCGGATCATTATTATTCTTTTCTCTTGTTGATAAATGCGGTTCCATTTCGATGATTTGATAATCCATTTTTCCCAAATCATGCTTCTGGGCGGTAGTCAGTGTCTTCATTTCCTCGATCGGTATTTGTATACGGTTTCGTGACGGATATTGTTTCAATATTTTTATTGCCTCGGCATCAATCGCCACCATATCTCCCGATGACATCACCACATTGGGATAAACATAATCTCCGCGCCCAGCCCAACCTACGGTTGATCTTCTTCCATCCATGATGATGATGTCCGGTTGAAAAGCCAGATTTATTTCAGCGATCATTTGTTCTGTCTTGTCTTTATCATGATGCATAATCTCCCGGTCTTCAGGAGATAACCATCCCACGCCAAGTTTGATTGCACCCGAAAATCGAGCGGAGGAATGACATCGCATATTGGGCAGATACACTCGATGAGTCGCTTCATAAATCGTCCGGGGAACATGAATCACCTTCCAAAAATCACCGGAAATATCCACCGGAATCCAATCATCTTTTTCAAAATTTACAAAATCAACACCATATCTTTTCATCACAGGCAGAACTTTTAATTTGTGAACAACGTCTTCGGTAGGCCATGCAGCTCGACCGCACATTTCTCCGACTTTAATATGCAAACCAAAATCGGTCAAAATCTCGAATACCGCAGCTAAAAAATCTAATCCAGTCGATAACGGTGTCGGATCGGGACAATTAAAATTCGGCTTCACGATAACAGAATCGCCGGAACGGAATTTCTTGTTAAGTCCCCCCAAGGTTTCTACGGCTGTATATACTGTGTCAACTAAATAATCGCCATTGAAAT
>DAOUGM010000144.1:0-3325 GCA_034428895.1 Anaerolineaceae bacterium | reverse complement strand
GTGTTTGTCGGAGATGGGTGAATTGACCTGGATTCTCAAAGACTGGATTATGGCCGGGGGGATCAACTTGATCGCCGGTATGCCGGCAGCCGGAAAGAGTTTTCTCGCTTTGGACCTGGCAATTGGCATGGCTTCTTCGGGTGTGGCATGGGACAACCAACCGGTAACACAGGGCAAAGTGCTGTATCACTTCCTGGATGGCAGCTACCGGGGTATGCGCTCGCGGGTTCTCAAACTGTGCCATGCACGGGGCATTCAACCGCCTGCGAACTTGATTTTCGACTTTTCTCCGCTAAACCTGAAAGTCACTTCCGAAGTGCTGGCATTGCGTCAGCGAATTCATCGATTGGATGCTTCTGTGGTCATTTTTGATGTCATGGCCAAGTTTATGCCTGGCGCAGATGAAAATTCGGTCGCGGAAATATCACCGATGATGAACACCCTGCGCGAAATTGCCAACCAGACCGGTACGACTTTCATTCTGATTCATCACCTCAATAAGAGCGGAAACACCGATCTTTCCTATCGCGTTCGGGGCTCCTCTGATATTTTAGGGTCTGTCGATACCGCCATTGTGGTTACCCACGAAAACCAGCATTCGGCACACTCGATGCGAACGATCATTCCACAAAAGGTGCGTGAATCCATGCCACCCGCGCAGTTGCAGTTCCAAATTGAATCGACCGAAGAGAGCATCGCGCTCCGATTTTCTGAAACGAATGCTTCTGAACTGGTGCGCGTGCCTGGTCAGGCGGAATTGATCTTTGCGGATATCCTGGAATATCTGCAGAGTGTACCGGCGCAGGAATTCAAGAAGAATGAGCTCATCTCAGCACTCCAAATCAATACCAGCGCCAGGACGATCGACCGGTCATTTTCAAAACTCAATAATGATCCTCGAATCAGAGTTACAAAACGAGGATCATTCAACACCTATCAATGGGAAGAGGATACGCCAGCCACGCCATTCCCTTAAGGGGTTGGCATGGTTGGCGTATGTTTGTTCGTTTCATAGTTTACATATAACAAAGGAGAAGAATGTCAGAAAACAAAAATACTTCAAATTGCCGGATATCCAGGAATGTCTTGATCAAAGCACCCGGTTTGCTGCCCATGCTTTACACACCGCGGGAAATCGCTGAAGACCTGGACGTTCCCGAAACCACCTTGCGGGATTGGCTCAATCATGGCGCGCCACACAGCCGGGACGAATCCAACCATATCTGGATCGACGGCAGGCAATTTGCCGCCTGGGTTGATAACCAACGGAACTCCAGAAAGAAACCAACCCATCCGCTTCAAGCAGGGGAAGGCTTTTGCTTGCGTTGCAATACGATCGTCACAATCCAAAATGGGGAAATTCACCCTGTCAAAGGCTACCTGAGCCACCTGAAAGGCAAATGTCCCATCTGCGGCGGGATTGTCAATCGCGGGATTTGGAATGCTGGATCGGCAGAACTATCTCAAGGTTAAGTTGTTCCTGAAATTTTCACGAGATGTTCATGGGCGTTCATCGCTTCAGATCTCTACTGATTGCGAGCATCTTAAAGCGCTTCTTCTTTGGGCTGGTTCACAACCGCTCGGTTCAGCGCACACTTACAACACCAGTCTTACTGATTTCCTTTTTCAGAACGTCGAAAAGGGATTGGATCAGGCAGAATTACAGAACATTTTGAATACTAACCAGCGTTTTCTCTTGTGGGCGAAAGCCATGTTCCCGGTTGAGTTTAAAAATATCCAGCTGAATTGGATTATGAAAATTTCAGCAATCTCGGAAGGAAAGGAGGTGATTATTTGAAAAAACGACCGATTATCATTACCGCGACCAATGCCATCACAATCCCCAAAAAGGTTCGTAACCTGTTGGGTTTACAACCAGGTGATTGCCTGGAATATGAAGTCATGGCAAATGGTTCAATTATTTTGGTGCGCAAGGAATGCTGCGATTCGCCGTCGCTCCGTCCAACATGCAAACTTCCCTGCCAGGCCCAAAAACGGAAATAACCTGAATGGCTGGAGGAAGGGATTCAGCAAATCCTTCCTCCAGCTCTGACATAAAGAGAAAATGATCGTTTTTAGAACCTCAAGTTATCAACTGGGCTGGCTTTCCGATGCACTCGTTCAATGTCCATCTCTGCGATTTGAGCATAATGACGAACCATGTCCAACGAGCTATGGCCTAACAGGGCTTGCAGGGTGAAAACATCCCCGCCTGAACGGAGGTAAGTGATTGCAAAAGTATGCCGGAATTTATGTGGATGAGCCCCTTTGACACCCGCTTTATCAGCCAGGCGCACGATCAAATGTCGCAGGCTATTGGAGTTAAACGGATGATTGCCACGATTGATAAATACTGGCGATTCTGGGTCATCGCGATCTTCGCGGTCAGCCAGATAGCGCCATACAGCCCGGCGAGTGCTCTTTCCTATGAACACGGTGCGCCCTTTGCCGCCTTTTGCCCCACCTTCGTCTCCATGCTTGATAACTACTTTCCCGGTGCGCAAATCCAGTTCGCCGATTTTCAAACTGCAAAGCTCGGAAGCGCGCAAACCGGTATCCAACATGAACAGTATCATGGCTTCATCTCGTTTGGCCGATGGTCGTCGGGTAACAAAATTATGGCGATTGATTGGGTTGTACTCACGGGAGTAGACGCAGGCTTTGAGCAGCGCCGCAAGATCTTCCTGAGTAAATGCGGCTACCGGTGCTTCTTTATAACGTGGTCCCGGGATGCCTTCCATTGGGTTCTTGATTTTGAACTCTGCAACCGCCCAACCGAAGAAAGCTTTGAACGTGATCCAATGGTTTCGCAGTGTTTTGGGGGAGAGTTTGCGCGCTGGTGCCTCATGCGCAGGATTCGGTTTGGCGAAGGTGTGGGGAACATACTCTGTGCGCAGATAGGTCATGTAATCGAGCACGTCAGCAGAGGTGATCTTACCAACCGGCTGATCTCCTATCTTTTCCATCCACTTACGCAGCACCCACTCATACGAATCGACCGTCCGTTGGCTTAAGCCTTCGGCGGTTTTGTATTTGACGAAGCCGTCAATACAAAGAGAAAATAACAGGCCTGAGGGATTACGGTTCATCGAAAAATCCTCCTAAAAGTGATTTTTCGTAACCATCGACCCTCAGGCCTATCAAAAAACCGTAGCCCCAGGGACTACGGTTCTCGTTAGTAGCGGGGAGTGGATTCGAACCACTGACCTCCGGGTTATGAGTCAAAATCCTGAATCCGTGCCATTTGTGCGGCGGGCTCTGCAAATCAGCCGACCTGACGAACTCTGGTCCACGCTTGCCGGGCACGCTGCGGTAGCTAATCGAT
>DAOUGM010000143.1:0-11206 GCA_034428895.1 Anaerolineaceae bacterium | reverse complement strand
GGGCGGAACGTAAGTTTCTTTAACGACCGCACCTTCTTTTAATAAACGCGAAGGGAAAGATGCGCCGAAGGAATATTGAGTGTACGCGTTTGCCTGGTCGGATTCCCATGTATAAAAAACGGAGCCGTTGTCCATAATCCTGGAATAAGGGTCCGAACTCCCCGGCCAGTTTTGAGGGATAAAATAGCGTCCTTCAGATTCGGTCATGCCAGGCGGTAAAACAATGGTCATCTGGTATTTCGTATTGCCATAACAATACTGGCTTCCATACCAGTTCGGCCAAAATTCCAGTGAGGCGTAATCTTCCGATTCCTGTTGTGTTGCAGGATAGATCACCTTTTGAACACCAGTTATATAAGTGTGAACAACACCTGTACCACCGGCAGGAATTTCGTTATTTTGAAGATATAAAGAAATTCCAGGAGAAACAATATCGGAATCCGTTATTTTGGTAATCGATTTACCATCCACATCGGCTGTGATCGAGCGCAGATTGTAGTTGTAGTTCGGTAGACCAATGTCAACGATATCGATCGCATGCGCTCCACCGTCGTTGAGGAAGGTCATCGTGTAATCGATCGAAATTGTTCCATCAGTGTTTACCGTGACCACCACGGATTGTTCAGGAATCTGGAAGCGATAATCCTGGGCTGCAACGGGCGTGACACTGCCCGCGAGCATGATCAACACCAAAAAGAGACAGAAATATCTTAGGAACTTCATGCAATCCCTCCGGAATTTATCTCTTTTACCATTTTGGTTCTTCGGTCAATTGATATACGGTATGGCAAAACGGGCATGTGACCATTGGAGCGCCGTTAACCATCGTAATATTTTCGGCAGTCAATGTTCCACCACAAGATTTACATTTCAAGGAATCGAGATTCACATCACCCGGAAGGTCAACTTTGAGTGTGACGTTGGTGGTGGGAGCCTGGGCTTTACGGCGGGCAGCGAAGAAAACGATCACCAGACCCACACCGATCAGAATCAGGCCGATCCATAGCCATGCAGGGTTGCCTGTTGGATCAGTGGCACCAATCACCATGAGGGCACCAAAGAGGATCAAAAGACCAGCTCCGATAAATGCAACGATTTTCATACGACCTCCTCTTTGCGAAAAAGAACAATATAATTGTAAAACATCTAGTAAATTGGTAAGCTAAATATTATTGTATATGTAGAATCAACAAAAGGGAAGGTATCGAAGGGGTTGGCATGAGCGATTTGGATGAACGCAAAGAATTGACCAGACTGCAAAAAGAAATCAACTACCACAATTTTCGCTACCATGTTCTGGATGATCCAATCATCAGCGATTATGAATACGATATGCTGCTGAAAAAGTTGCACCAGTTGGAGGAAAAATACCCGGACATGGTCACGCCAGACTCTCCAACGCAGCGTTCCGGCGCCCAACCCCTGGATAAATTTCAGAAAATCTTTCATCCTGCACCCATCCTTTCTCTAGCCAATGCGTTCAACAAAGAAGACCTGATCGCCTGGTTTGAGAGGATCGTGAAACTCGATGCCAGGGTAAAAAGTTCAGGATTTGTACTCGAACCCAAAATTGATGGATTGACGGTAGTCCTGCATTACAAAAATGGAGTTTTCGTACAGGGAGCTACACGGGGAGATGGAGTCGTTGGAGAAGATATCACAGCCAACCTGCGAACGGTAAGGGCACTCCCATTGCGAATTCCAGTGGAAGATGTGGATATCGAAGTACCTGAGAGATTTGTTGTTCGTGGAGAGGTTTTCATCCTGCGCGATGATTTCGACAGTTTGAATCAAAAACTGGAAGCCGCAGGCGAAAAAACCTATCAGAACCCGCGCAACACGGCTGCGGGATCGCTGCGGCAATTGGATCCGACAATTACGAGCAACCGACCTTTGAACCTGCTGACCTATGCCATCGTGGATAGTTCGAGCAAGATCACCGGCTCACAATGGGATACGCTGCGGACACTAAAGATATTTGGCTTTCCGGTGAGCGGATATTCTGAGATCGCCAGTTCATTCGATGAGGTACTGAAACGCATTGACCACTGGATGGAAATTCGGGATTCCATTCCATTCGAAATCGATGGCGTGGTGATCAAATTGAATGACCTGGCTTTGGCAAACGAACTTGGTTTTGTTGGAAAGGACCCGCGTGGATCGATCGCGTTAAAATACCCAGCTCGAGAGGTGACTACAGTCTTGAATGACATTGGGGTTAATGTCGGACGAACCGGAGTTCTCACCCCGTATGCGATCCTGGAAGCGGTGGAAATCGGCGGAGTGATCGTTAAGCAGGCGACTTTGCATAATTTTGACTATATTGCCGACAAGGACATTCGCATCAAGGATCGGATCATGCTCAAGCGTGCGGGTGATGTTATACCCTACGTGATCGGTCCAATAAAAGAAGTCAGAAACGGTAACGAAATTGTATTCAAAGTCCCGGAGGAATGTCCCTCCTGCGGGCAGAAGATCGAGCATGTTGAAGGCGAGGTAGCCTATTATTGCGTCAATGCATCATGCCCCGCTCAACTGGTGCGAAACGTGGAGCATTTTGTTTCAAGGGGAGCAATGGACATCGACGGCATGGGAATTAAGATCGTCGAGCAGGTTGTCGAATCCGGCTTGGTGAAGGATGTGGCGGACATTTACTTAATTAAAAAACAACAGCTGCTTTCATTGGAAGGTTTTGCAGATAAAAAGGCAGATAACCTGATTGAATCCATTATTAATTCACGCGGTCGTTCACTGCCGCGGTTGATCAATGCGTTAGGAATTCGGGGTGTAGGAGAAGTGGCGTCTGCCGACCTGGCAAGAAAATTCCAGAACCTGGACCAGCTATCATCAGCTTCGATAGATCAGTTGCAAATGGTGGAAGGCATCGGACCGAACATCGCTGTATCGATCAGAGATTGGTTTGAGAGACCTGCCAATATTCATTTGTTGGAAAAGTTCAAAAGGCTTGGCATATGGCCAGTTGAGGAGAAACCAAACAAGGAAAAAGCACAGCTACCGCTTGACGGGCTTACGTTCGTGATCACGGGCACATTGCCGACCCTCTCTCGCGATGAGGTGAAACAGAAGATCGAAGAAGCGGGCGGAAAGGTCACCGACAGCGTCAGCCGCAATACGGATTACCTGGTTTTGGGAGAGAATGCAGGATCAAAACTGGATAAAGCCACCGCCCTGGGAATTAAAATCATCAGCGAGGAGCAGCTCCTCGCGATGATCGAATAGAAAGGTGGAGATGGCGGGAATCGAACCCGCGTCCGAACAATTAGATCCTCAAACGTCTACAAGCGTAGTTTGTTTTGGTTTTCGCGATTGAAGAAAAAACAAACAAAACCAGTCAACCGCCAGCCGTTCGAACCCGAAAGTTCTCTTTCGCGCACCCCACGGCTTGATGCGCGGCACTTCAACTTTGTTACGCCCGCTCTGCTGCCGGTTGAAGATCGGAGCAGGAAGACGTGACGCTTATTAGGGCGTCATTTGTGCTTGCTCTCGTCGCTAGGCGGCGAGGGGCATAGCAGCAAAGTTTGTGCGTTTGGCACTTAATTGTTGTACTGATTTTACGAGGTCGGTACCTCTCGGCTCGCAGTCTGGGACCAGCCTTGCCCGTCGAAGCCTGTCATCCCCGACAACTCGATTATAAAGCAAAAATACCTAACCATAAAGATAACAAAAGGGTAAAATAATGCAGGAATTCATAAAGAATAGGAGGTCGGGATATGAAAATCATCTACAAAGGCAATGAGGAAACCGGCATCACTCAGATCGAAGAACCAGTAGATGGCTGCTGGATCAATTTGATCGACCCGACCACAGATGAGATCGACTCGATCAAGGCGCTTGGAGTTCCTGCTGATTTCATCACATATCCTCTCGACTTAGATGAACGATCGCGTACTGAAAAAGAGGATGACGGCACGATATTGGTTTTGCTGAGAATCCCATTCTTTCAAGGCGAGAAATACGATGTTCCGTATACATCCATTCCTATGGGGATCATTCTTACCGAGAATATGATCATCACCGTGTGCAAGAGGCACAATGTGGTGCTCGATGAGATGCTGCGCACGAGGATCCGCGGCATTTCCACCGGAAAAAGGAACCGCCTGGTCTTGAAAATCTTGTTGTTGACCGCCACCCAATTCCTGACCTATCTGCGCGAGATCAATCACACCACGGAGGTGGTTGAGGATAAATTACAGGCGTCAATGCGTAATAACGAAGTTTTGGAATTATTGAAATATCAAAAAAGCCTGGTTTATTTCACCACCGCACTAAGATCCAATGAGTTGATGATGGAAAGATTGCAGAAAACGCCGCTTTTTCACCGCTACCCGGAGGATGAAGACCTGCTGGAGGATGTACTTACGGAAAACCAGCAAGCCATTGAAATGGTTGCCATAGCCGGCAACATTTTAAGTTCCATGATGGACGCTTTTGCATCGATCATTTCCAATAATTTGAACGTGGTGATGAAATTCCTGGCATCCATTACCATCGTGATGAGCATTCCGACCATCATCACCAGTTACTTCGGTATGAACGTATCCATTCCATTATCCACGCATCCAGCAGCCTATCTCTGGATCATTGGTTTGTTCATGATGTTTAGCCTGATAACCATCTTAATTTTCATCAAGCGGGACTGGTTTTAAAAGAATTGACCTCAAATAGAAATGAGGTCAAAAGGTGATTGGGCAGGACAGGACTCGAACCTGCGGACTATTCTGTGTAAGAGAATCGCACTAACCAACTGAGCTACCCGCCACTTCTCCCATCTTTGAAAATGATAGCTGTACCTGCGGTTACCGTTTTCTAAGGGATGGAGAATGTATTTGTGATTCATCAAGGCTTGTACCAATCGTAATCATACGAATAGTTGATAACAATGGTCTTGCTTTTTTCTTTGTCGCATGTTTCTGTGACATCAATGTATTTTGATTCACCTGGCTTTAGTGATACTCCATCAAGCAAGTCTGTAAACGTGCATGCAGTATTGTTGTCAGCGTCCTTGACGTAAATTATGTATTCGATATTGCTGACCACCAATTCACTGGAAATATTTTTCATTTCCATGTGGACGTTTATTGAATCCTCGTACTTGTCCCAATACCATTCGGTGAGGTCAAATACGTTGGACGCATCCGGCGTTGGGGTTGCTTCTGCACACCCCGCCAGCATCAACCCGATCACAACCAAAAGCAACACGAACTTTTTCATTTCATTTCTCCCTATTTTTCTGATTTCCATGCCCTAATTCCGAGCCACACGAACACCGCACTAAACAGTAGTGATCCCATTATACACGTTGCGTATGCACCAAGTATTATCAACAAACCTGGCGGGATCGCCGCGATAAACCAATCTACACACGCCAACCATTTTCCTGATATTGTCAAGTTATTTTCCCTCCATCGTTTTGTGTGTTTTATCTTAATGCAAAAAGATATCAATCCATATTGATCATAGTATATCGTTGATCGTTAAATACCCTGTGCCCTACGGGATAAAATGAACCCCTCAATTGCCCGATTGAGTAACATGGTTAATGTATCTCCGGTAGATAGATTGTTACACCGTAGATACCTTATTCGTTGTAGAATTGGGGAGAATGTGTTTCCAGTGGGCAGGACAGGACTCGAACCTGCGGCCTATTCTGTGTAAGAGAATCGCTCTAACCAACTGAGCTACCCGCCCGGAGAGAAGTTCGATTGACGGTAAATATACTTGATGATTGATTTTCTGTAAAGACAGAATTAAAATTCATCAAATTTTGCATCTTTACAATAAATAATATGAGATAGAGTCGAATTAATGAAGATCATTCGTTTCAACTCGAGCAAATATCAGGAAAAATATGGATGGATCCTCGACGATAGAGTTGGGTTGATCGAGGGGGATCTCTTCTCGGAATATCGCCGCCTGGAGCCAACCTTGCCGCTCAGTAAGGTTGAAATTTTGGCTCCAGTCAATCCTTCAAAGGTGGTGTGCATCGCCCGTAACTACGAAGACCACGCAAAGGAACATGGTGTCGAGCTGCCTGAAATACCGATGATTTTTCTTAAGCCGCCTTCGGCTGTTATTAAACCAGAAGGTACAATCGTCACCCCGCCGTTTTCCGGGCAGGTCGAGCATGAGGCTGAATTAGCCGTGGTCATCGGTAAAAGTGGAAGATGGATCGAACCTGGCGAGGTGAGAGAACATATACTGGGGTATACCATCGCCAATGATGTTACGGCACGCGATTTGCAACATAAAGATGGTCAGTGGTCGAGAGCGAAAGGATTCGACACGTTTTGCCCATTAGGACCCTGGATAGAAACGGACCTCGATCCTTCAGACTTACTGATCACATGCCGGGTAAACGGCGAATTACGGCAAATGTCTTCCACCAAGGAGATGATTTTTTCGATTCCAAAAATAGTATCTTTTATTTCGAATATAATGACTCTTAACTCTGGAGATGTGATCCTGACCGGCACGCCTGCAGGTGTGGGCCAGATCGAGGATGGGGATTCAGTGGAGATCGAAATCGACGGTATTGGGATTTTAAGAAATGACGTAACCAGGTTCGATGAAAATTATCAGCGATAGAAGATTTGATGGAAAAGAACAATTTCTTTAAGAGCGCCAATTTTTATATCTTAGCAGGACTTTTTGTTTTGGTCATTTCATCTGTAGGAATTTTTGGATTGTCCAAACAAAATTCATCGGAAATTGAAAAAAGCGCATTCCGGTACTATGTAAAAGTCTCTCAAACCAACAATTCCATTTTGCCTTCATCAAACCTGCCAACAATCGAACCCAGTCAGAATGATGTTGATGTTACTCCTGCTTACTTGCAATTGGATACTAAAAGTTACTTTATTGATTCAACGTTAAGACCGGAACTGTCTCATCCAAATATTCCAACCCGCATTGTCATATCCAAGATAAAACTGGATGCGCCAGTGATCGTAACCGATTTTAACCACACAAACATCGATGGTGAGACGTTCGGCCAATGGCAAGCGCCCAATGAATTTGCTGCCGGATGGCACCCGGATTCGGCATTGTTGGGAGAGGCCGGGAACACTGTAATTAATGGTCACCATAATGCCTATGGTGAAGTATTTGGAAAACTTGTTGACTTAAACCCGGGGGATATCATCAGCGTTTTTGCCGGGGAGAAGGAATACAAATTTATCATTGCCAACAGGATGATACTGCCTGAACGATACGAAGATGCTGCAACCAGGTTGGAAAACGCGCGCTGGCTGGCACGCAGTGAAGATTATCGGTTAACGCTGGTTACATGCTGGCCAAAGGAAACCAATACACATCGATTGATACTTGTTGCCCGACCTTTGGAAGAGAAGTAAAAAGGCGATCAAGAATCCATTTTTTCAGCAATAATGAATAGTCTCCCCCAGGAATCTATACCGTTCTGTTCGATGCAGGTCTGCAATACCACGCGACCGCCGATGCCGTAGGTATCGTAGAACAAATCTTCATAGGTTATCGTATACCCTGGATTGGCGAGATTGACAAAAGATGAGTATGGGCTATATGGTGAGAGTGCCTGGTATTCGCGAATTTCCGTAACATCGTATGACTCGAGATGTCCGTCACCGTAGACAAGCACGAGCGTATCGTCGGTGTCGATGTTGAAAAAATCACGCCCGGCGAGGTTATTGTGAGCCAGCAATCCGATCGATCCATAATTGGAAGCCACGCCGAATTGTGTTAAGGTGCCATCTGCTGTGGATACAAAGCCAGGATTTGATGCGGGTTGTTGAACAATGGGGAGTTCGAACACATCTTGCACATACAGCCCCCGAAGGGAGTATACATTCGAGTTGTAAATTGAGTAAATAAAAGATGAGAGGGCATGGTCAGACTCTACCGAGACGAGACTGACGGAATCATTCAAAATCGCTTTCGTTACTGGGATCTGCACCGGAGATGCGCTGGCAGGAGCCACAAAGCCGAAGAGGACAAAAATTACTGTAATTAGTCGTAATAAGAGTTTCATATGCAAAATCATAAAACTTCTACTACTTAATAACAATAGAAAATCAATAACATTATTGAAAACTAACAATTATGCAAACCAATGAAATTTGGATAAAAAGTATGGATTAACGCCCTTGACAAGAATGGTTTCCTGAAAAACGTTGCATGGTATAATTTTTTCGAATCTTTATATTCTTAGTTTGTTCAAGGAGTAGATTTATGTCCGGGCACTCGAAATGGGCAACGATCAAAAGAAAAAAAGGCGCTGCAGATGCGAAACGGGGGCAAGTTTTTACCAGATTGACAAGAGAAATCGTAATGGCAGCAAGAGAAGGAGGCGGTGACCCGGACAGTAATTTCAGGTTACGGCTGGCAATCGACAAAGCAAAAGCCCAAAGCATGCCCAAAGATAATATCGACCGCGCAGTCAAACGTGCCACCGGGGAAGGCAAAGAAGGGGAAGTTTTTGAAGAGGTGTTCTACGAAGGCTACGCACCCAACGGTGTTGCAGTAATCGTTGAATGCGTGACAGAAAATCGGAACCGTACCGTCTCTGAAGTAAGGCATACACTCACTCGTTCTGGCGGAAACTTGGGCGAACTCGGTTCGGTTGCCTGGCAATTTAAAAGGGCTGCTGTTTTTTCATTTTCAGCAAAAAAGTATGATTTCGATAAAATATTCGAGCTGGCTGTTGAAGGCGGCGCAGATGATGTAAACCAGGATGGCGAAGATATAGATGTGATCGCCCCGGTTGAAGCCTTTAAAACCCTCAGCGACAGGTTCAGAGCAGCCAATATGATCCCTGAAGAAGCTGGGTTGCAGATGCTTCCAAACCAGGAAATGGAACTGGGCGTGGAGGATACCCTGCAGGTACTTCGTGCTTTGGACAACCTGGAAGAATTGGATGATGTTCAGAATGTGTATTCCAACATGAAGATCTCCGACGAAGCACTGGCGGCGATGGAAGAATCCGAATAATTCAATGATCGTCATTGGAATTGATCCCGGGACGGCGACGACTGGTTACGGTATCATTGAGGATGATCGAACCGGAAAGATCAAGGTCGTTGATTATGGAACGATCGTCACCGAGCCGGGGATAACCAGCGAAAAACGACTCAAAATAATATACGAGGAAATTTCGAAAATAATTGACCTCCACCACCCTGAAAGTGGGGCGGTGGAGAAATTATTTTTCCAGAAAAATGTCACCAATGCGATTGCGGTTGGTCAAGCACGAGGGGTTTTGCTACTGGCACTAGCCAGTTCGGAGATCTCAGTATTCGAATATACCCCCAACGAGGTGAAACTCTCAATTTCAGGGTATGGATCTGCAGACAAAAAACAGGTCCAGAAAATGGTGCAAACGCTGCTCGATCTGCCGGAATTACCTCAACCAGACGATGCAGCCGACGCACTGGCGATTGCCATCTGCCATTTGCATTCCATTGGATATCAGAGATTAATTCAAGAGTAGGGGATCACTTGATCACGAGCGGATCAAACGAAAAAATTAAAAATATCCGTAAATTGCGAATTCGAAAATATCGCGATGAAACGGGTTTGTTTTTCATCGAAGGTTCAAGAATCGTAATCGAGGCGATCCAGCAAAAATGCGACATTCGCGATTTGCTCTATACTTCCAAATATGGCCAGTCAAAGATCGGGAGACAAGTACTGGAAAACGCCGAGATGAATCGTATTTCAAGTTTGGAATTGTCGGAAGAAGTATTTCAAACCATATCCCAAAAGGACAATCCGCAGGGAATTGGCGCAGTAATTGTTCAGAAATGGGAGAAATTCCAAAACCTTTCACAGAATCTGACGGGCGTATGGGTTGGACTTGTCGAGGTGGCTGACCCAGGCAACCTGGGGACGATTATCCGCACCTGCGATGCGACCGGAGCAAGGGGTGTCCTCCTAATCGGCAATTGTACCGACCCCTATGATCCGACGGCGTTACGAGCCAGCATGGGGGGAATATTTACCCGCGAATTAGTTAAAATGGATATTGAAGATTTCCAAAAATGGGCGATGAACGATCAGATTTCAGTTGTGGGCACATCAGATGCGGCGAACTATGATTACCGTGAATACCGCTACCCGAAATCGATGGTACTGTTAATGGGAAGCGAAAGGGAAGGGTTACCGAGCGAGCTTCAAAAGGTTTGTGATCAAACGGTGAGCATTCCAATGGAAGGTAAGTGCGATTCATTAAACCTTGCTGTCGCCACGGGTGTTATTTTGTACGAAATACTTTATCAACATCGCAAAACAAACTAGAAAAGGATTGATGATGATTGCATCCATCGAAGGGATTGTGACTGAATTGTTGGAAGACAGCCTGGTGATCAACGTCGGTGGACTTGGATTCAAGGTATTCGTTTCCCCCGCAGTGCTGGCAAAAAACGAAATTCACCGGCGAATCGCCTTGTTTACCAACCTGATCGTTCGCGAAGATTCAATGACATTGTTTGGATTTGAGACCATCGAAGACCGTGATCTATTCACCATGATCCTTTCAGTTAGCGGGGTTGGACCAAAAACTGCCATGGCTGTCGTGTCCCATTCTTCGATAGATACCATAAAAAAGGCCGTGATCAATGGGCAACCAGAACTGCTGGGACGAATTCCAGGAGTGGGTAAAAAGACCGCTCAAAATATTGTGTTGCACTTGCAGGGAAAGATCAAAGGGGATATTACTCAAGTCATTTCAGCCAATGCGGCTCTCGATAATGACCTGATCAGCGCATTGACCAGCCTGGGATACAGCATTGTGGAAGCTCAGGCTGCACTGCAAATGATCCCAAAAGATACACCAGAAGATCTTGAGACTCGAATACGGATCGCTTTAAGATATTTTTCTTAAGAAAACCAGGTTTTGAATTAAAATTCCCCGATGATGAAGTAAAATAGTACTTCAACTATCGAATGTTGCAGTATTCTCCGGAGGTTGAATGGTTGACAATATTAGCGAATTTACTTCCAATCTAACGCAAAAGATCGAAAGTTTTGAAACCCAGTATATGGTGCGGAATATCGGTGTTGTGCTTGAGGCGGGTGACGGCATTGCGCAGGTAAGCGGATTAACCGGCGTACATTCCCAGGAATTGGTGGAATTCGCCAACGGTGTAAAAGGGATCGCATTCAACCTGGAAAAGGATCGGGTGGGTGTGATTATCCTTGGAGATTACACGAC
>DAOUGM010000142.1:0-73916 GCA_034428895.1 Anaerolineaceae bacterium | reverse complement strand
GTCTTGCTGCTTTTGGGCGGCGTGCATAAAGGCACTCTTTCCGCGCTGCGTTATGCAAAAACATTATCGGATGACATTACGGCTGTCCATATTTCGATCGATCCGGAAGAAACGAAGAAGCTGAAGGAGAGATGGGAAATGTGGGGTGACGGCTACCGCTTGGTGGTCATTGAATCGCCGTACCGCCTGTTCATCGAACCACTTTTGGAATATATCGAGCATATCGATAAAAATCGGAAACCGAACGAAATCATCAGTATCGTTGTTCCCGAGTTTATCCCAAGCCATTCTATTAATAATTGGCTGCATGCAAATACCGGGGATACCTTGCGCAAGGTACTGGAATCACGCAAGGATATCGTGATCATGGAAGTTCCATATCAGGTTGATTAAAAACGAGGAAAAATGAAAGTAATCGTTGTTGGTTGTGGTCGTATCGGCGCTGAACTCTCCTATAATTTGTTCAAGCAGGGGCATCAGATCGCCGTGGTCGATGAAAATGAAAACTCATTCAACAATCTTCCACCGGATTTCGAAGGGCGCCTTCTGGAGGGGGATGCATTGAACCAGGATATATTGACGCGGGCGGGGATTCAAAATTGCGACGCGCTGGCTGCTGTCACCAACTACGACCCGCTCAATGCGGCTGTCAGCCATATCGCAAAGGTTGAATACAATGTTTCAACCGTGGTGGCCAGAAATTACGATCCGCGGCTGCGCAAGTTGTTCGAAGTATTCAACATACAGGTGGTGAGTTCTACGAGCTGGGGGGCGCAACGCGTGGAAGAATTGCTATCCGATTCGGATGTGCGCACCGTATTCAGCGCCGGAAACGGTGAGGTTGAGGTTTATGAATTAAATGTTCCCAAGGCATGGGACGGGAAACAAGTAAGCGATCTGATCACATGCGGAGAATGCAAGTGGCTTTCGATCACCAGAGCGGGGACCGCCTTTTTACCTGAGGCGAGTTCAATCCTTAATACAGGCGACATTCTCACCGTAGCTGCTACCATGGAAGGTATCCGCGATACGCGGAAAAACCTGCAAGAGAAAAAGGAAGGTTGATATGTTCGTTGTAATTGCAGGCGGCGGGCGAACCGGCACACAATTGGCCAAATCGTTGATCAGCATCGATCACAAAGTGCGGTTGATCGAGTACCGCAAGGAAATCCTATCGAGAATGCATAGGGAGGTTCCCACCGAATCAATCATCACCGGCAACCCCCTGGATACAAATATCCTGGAGCAGGCCGATATTCAAAACGCCAATGTGTTTGCAGCGGTAACGACTTCCGATTCCGACAACCTGACCATGTGCTACCTGGTACGGGAGCTCTACGGAGTCAAGCGCACGATCGCAAGGGTTAACAATCCGCGGAACGCATGGCTGTTCGGGAAGATGTTCCGTGTCGATGTGGCAGTCAACCAGGCAGAAATCCTTTCCAGATTGATCGAAGAGGAAATGTCACTGGGGGATATGATGACCCTGCTGAAACTACGGCGCGGCAAGTACTCCCTGGTTGAGGAAAAGATCCCGGAAAATGCTTCCGCAATCGGAATCCCGATCAAGGACCTTTCATTACCCGATAAATGTGTCATCGCCGCTGTGATTCGAAAAGGAGAACTGGTATTTCCACGTGGAGATACCAAACTGCAAGCCGATGATGAGGTGCTGGCGATCACCGATGCGGAAGGTGCCAAACAAATGGCGGTTTTATTCGATTTTCCAAATCGGCGAAAAAACCTTTGACCGGTCGTTAAGCTTAAGGTATAATGCAACTTTGCGGATTTATTAATCAAGCTGATAACTGAGAGGAAGTAGAATGACGAAGAGGACCTACCAACCGAGAATTCGCCGCCGCGTTCGTGTGCACGGCTTTCGTGCACGCATGGCTACAGCCGAGGGTCGTGAAGTATTAAAACGCAGGCGTGCCAGGGGCCGTCACAAATTGACGGTGAGCATGAACAATCACGTCAAAAAGACGATTTGGTAATTCGAGAGTTGTCCGGAACTGATGAATATACAAATGTTCAAGAGGGTTACGGGCAGGTTATCGGGTGAAGCAGAAATATCGATTGACCCGGTCGATTGACTTCAAGCGGGTGAGGCGTTTGGGAAGATCCTATGCCCACCCGCTTGCAGTCATTGTGGTAGCCGAAGGAGAAGCACAGAATTCAAGGATAGGCATTGTTGCATCACGGTCAGTAGGAACTGCGGTACTTCGTAATCGAGTGAAGCGGCGCCTGCGGGAGATCGCGACCCAATTTTTACCTGATCTACAGGAAACGAAAGACCTGCTCATCATCGCACGTGAACCTACCCGGGAAGCTTCTTTTTTGGAAATTCGTTCAGCAGTATTCGAACTGTTGGGAAAAGCAAACCTAATTGTCTCTAACGATCATGGCACAGGAAGATCAGCACATACATGTTGAGGAACCGCGTTTACGCGATCTTCCGATTACTTTAAAAAACATACCCCGGATACCGATATTGGCATTGATCCGCCTATACCAGGCGGTTGTATCTCCGGCGCTTCCATCGAACACATGCCGGTTTTATCCCTCCTGTTCGCATTACGGTTACCAGGCAGTTTACAAGTATGGAGCAATTAAAGGTACCATCATGGCGGCCTGGAGAATATTACGCTGCAACCCGTTCAACCCGGGCGGATTTGACCCGGTACCTTAACCAAGATCACATCGGACCCAATTGATAAGGGAACATAATAGAATGAAAATGAAAAGATTAAAAATCGTTTTAGGGATAGCAATCCTGGGATTACTCCTGACTGCCTGTACGGGCGCTGGTTCCACCAACGCTTGGTCGGGAGCGTTGATTTCCGGCGATACCATCTATTATGCCGGTTCCAGCATGGTTTACGCCCTGCGGGAAGATAATGGAAACACCATCTGGCAATATCCGGAAAAAGCATCGGCTCAACGCCTGTTCTTTGCTGAACCGGTATTGGCGGGTGATCAATTAATCGTTGTTGATTATGGAAAATTATTGACGAGCCTGGATCCTGCAGATGGCAGCGAGAACTGGCAGTTTGCAAAAGCCAAGGGACGGTACATCGACAGCCCATTGGTGACCAATGATCTGATCATCGCTCCCAACGCTGATTATTCGGTGTATGCCCTGGATTTCAAAGGCAATGAAAAGTGGACGTTCACCGGCGGACATGCATTCTGGGCAAAACCAGTTACAGACGGCACCACGGTTTATTTACCCAACATGGACCACTATCTGTATGCGCTGGATATCAACACCGGTGAGATGAAATGGAAAACCGATCTTGGATCCTCTCTGGTGGCGCGTGCCGTGATCGATGAAAATGGTATCCTCTTTTTGGGAAGCCTGGACAGCGCCTTCTTTGCGGTAAATTCCTCCGACGGAAGCATCCTCTGGAAAACGGAAGTCGGCGGCGGCGTGTGGGCGGCTCCCATTCTGCATGAGGGGATGTTATATTTCGGCGATCAATCCGGTAATATCGATATCGTCAATGCCGCGGATGGGAAGCTGGAGCAGTACATTGAAACCAATGGAGCAATTTTGGGCAGCGGTGCGCTATTCGGAGAAGGCATTGCTTTTGGCAACGAGAGCGGCAGCCTGATATTGATTGGATTCGACGGTGAGAAACTCTGGCCATTTACGGTCGACGGAAAGGTTTACGCGAACTTGCAGACCAACGGCGATCACCTGATCGTCATTGTGAACCAGGGCGAAAAACCAGTGATCGCCTTGAATGCCAAGGGCAATGAAGACTGGTATTTCTCAACCAAGAAATAAGGAAAAATAGATATGTGGAACACGATTATCATTGAACCGTTCATAAATCTACTTTTGTGGATTTACAGCCTGGTTGGGAATTTCGGCGTTGCCATCATCATCTTTACGACGCTCACCCGGGTCATTCTTTACCCGCTGACTGCCAAGCAGATCAAGAGTTCAGCGGCGATGCAGGAACTGCAAAGCGACAAGCGCTACATTGAGATCCAAACCAAATATAAGAACGACAAGGAACGACTGGCGCAGGAGCAGATGAAGCTCTACCAGGAGATGAAGATCAACCCCATGTCCTCCTGCCTGCCGACATTGATCCAGTTTCCGATCATCATTGGTTTATACCAGGCGCTGATCCAGTCACTGGCGTCCGCACCGGTCGACCTTTTGAACCTCTCACGGCATATCTACCCCAGCTTTCTTAAGATCTCAGAAATTCTTCCGCTCAACAGTAAATTCCTCTGGATGGACATGGGTTCTCCGGAGCGATTGATCATCCCGGGGTTGAATTTCGGGATACCGGTTTTGGCGATCATCGTGGTCATTACTACTTTTATTTCATCCAAGGTCATTGCCCCACCGCAGCAACCAGGCGGAAATGATCAGGGTGCGATGATGACCAAAATGATGAACTTGTATATGCCCGTACTGATGGGTTGGCTGGCGTGGTCACTGCAATCAGGTCTGGCGCTTTACTTTGTAGTCACCAACCTGATCCAGATCGTTCAATACGCCTTTTCGGGCAAAGCACATTGGGAAAGCGTAATGTTCTGGAAGAAAAAGACGGAACCAGCGAAGATCAAAAAGTAATCAACAAAAAAATTCGAGGGAAGTATGAGCCAGGAAAAAACAACTTTGGAGATCATTGCACCCAGCACAGAAGAAGCGGTTGCCAAGGGCTTGGAACAACTTGGACTTACTGAGGATATGGTGGAGATTGAAATCCTTGACAGCGGCTCACGCGGGTTATTGGGGATTGGCGGACGCCAGTCGAGGGTTCGCTTGACCATCAAACCCTTCGAACAATCTTTGGATGAAGCGGACGCGGTCCAGGAAGAAAAAAGCCTGGAAACTGAATCCATCATTCAAACCGATGTTCAGGTTGTCGACGAATCCACCTTAAGCGAAGAAGATCTTCAAAATCTGAAAGCGGCAAAATCTGTGGTCACCGAACTGCTGGATCGAATGCGGGTTCGTGCCGAGGTGTCTGCCAAGTACATCGAACCCCAGGACGAGAAAGACGAGCGAATGGTCCTGATCGACATCGAAGGCAAGGATCTGAGCATTTTGATCGGCAGGCGATCGGAAACATTGAACGCGATGCAATACATTGCCAGCCTGATCGTCAGCAAGGAATTGGGACACTGGGTGCCGATGCTCATCGACGTGCAGGGTTACCGAAACCGCCGCGAACGTCAATTGCGCCAATTGGGACGCAGGATGGCGGAACAGGCAATCCAGACCGGCCGCAAGCAGACACTCGAACCCATGCCCGCCAATGAGCGCCGGGTGATCCACCTGGAACTTCGGGACAACCCTCTGGTAACCACGGAGAGCATTGGCGAAGAACCTTACCGCAAGGTAACCATCTCATTGAAGAATTGATCTTTATGTTAACTCGATCATGACCAGGTTGAACCAGCCTGGTCATTTTCATTTTGCGGTATCGAATGGGGTAAAATTAGGCATTACGACAGAAATTACGGAGTAAATATGCGAGCAGTCGATATCATCATAAAAAAGCGGGACAAACACGAACTCACCACTGAAGAGATCAACTTCTTTGTCAATGGGTTGACACGTAATGAAATTCCTGATTACCAGGTTTCTGCATGGGCGATGGCGATTTTGTTGAACGGGATGACCGATCAGGAAACTACCGACCTGACCATGGCCATTGCCAATTCGGGGGAAGTGCTGGACCTTTCCAGCGTAGTTCCCATCGAGGTCGATAAGCACTCCACGGGTGGAGTGGGGGATAAAACCACGCTGGTAGCCGAACCGCTGGTTGCTGCCTGCGGACTGCCGGTGGGAAAAATGTCGGGGCGCGGACTGGGTTTTACCGGCGGCACACTGGACAAGATCGAATCGATCCCGGGATTCCGCGTCAACCTTTCCCAGGAGGAATTTATCCGCCTGCTGCGAGATGAAGGGCTTGTGCTGGCAGGTCAAAGCGGCGACCTGGCCCCGGCAGACGGCAAGCTCTATGCGCTGCGCGATGTGACCGGTACTGTGCAATCCATCCCATTGATCGCCTCCTCGGTGATGAGCAAGAAGATCGCGGGCGGAGCACGGGGGATCGTGCTGGATGTCAAGGTAGGAACCGGAGCGTTCATGAAAAACCTTGACGAGGCCAGGCAGCTTTCACGATTGATGGTGGCAATCGGCAGGTTGAGCAAGCGGAAGGTGGTTGCGCTGCTTTCGGACATGAATCAACCGCTGGGCAATGCGGTTGGCAATGCACTGGAGGTCAAGGAAGCCCTCAATACCCTCAAGGGAAAGGGTCCGGCGGACTTTACCGAACACTGCCTGACAGTGGCTTCTCATATGCTGGTGGTGGGCGAAAAAGCCGACGATTTGACCCAGGCGCGCGGACTGGCGGAAGAAGCCTTGCGCAGCGGCGCGGGACTGACCCAATTCCGCAAGATGGTCAAGAACCAGGGCGGGGACGTTTCGTATGTTGACCAGCCTGAAAAACTACCGCGAGCAACGATCATCCACGAAGTTCGGTCTCCGAAGAGCGGATATTTGAGCTGGATCGATGCGCTGACCATCGGCGAGGCTTCGGTTGAAATGGGAGCCGGCAGGGCGAAGAAGGAAGACGTGATCGACCATGCAGTGGGCATCGTTATACATAACAAGGTTGGCGAGCGTGTCGAAAAGGGTGATGTTCTCTTTACGCTGCACGCCAGCACTGAAAAATCCTGTCAAACGGCGGAGAGGCAAATACTATCAGCCTACAAGTGGTCCGATGAAAAATGCGAACCGCTGCCCTTGTTTTACGAAGTCATTCAATAACCCAGGTTGATTTATTGACGCGATTATGGGATAATCGGAAAATCAAAAGCGATGATGGAAACGAGTACGCTTTGTCGTCCCTCCAGCGACTCCGGAATTGGTGTAAGCCGGAGAGGGTCAGGAAGCGGAAAATCCTTCCGGAGCTGCAAACTGAAAGCAAACGCAAGTAAGTACGCCGGTGGTTCAACCGTTATTCTGAAACAGGTTTATCCTTATGGATGCACCTGCCAAGTGCTCACGCAATTGAGAAACAGGGTGGTACCGCGGGAAATTTCTCCCGTCCCTGACCGGGACGGGAGTTTTTATTTTACGGAGGAAGAATGTTCAAACCTGTATTGCCAAAACTAGATATCAACCGCATGGAGATGAAGATCCTGCATCACTGGCAGAACCATGAAATCTTCCATAAAAGCATGACAGAGCGTGAAGGAGGAACGGAATACGTAGTTTTCGAGGGACCTCCCACCGCCAACGGTAAACCGGGCGTACATCACGTGCTGGCGCGGGCATTCAAGGACATTTTTCCCCGCTACAAAACCATGCAGGGATTCCATGTCTCCAGAAGGGGAGGATGGGACACGCATGGTCTGCCGGTTGAAATCGAAGTTGAGAAAAAACTCGGATTTACCAACAAACAGCAGATCGAAGAAATGGGAATCGCGAAATTCAACGCCTTGTGCCGCGAATCTGCGTTTACGTACATCCAGGAATGGGAAAAACTTACCGACCGCATCGCCTACTGGGTTGACCTGGACAAGGCGTATGTTACCTTTAAGAATGAGTATATCGAATCGGTATGGTGGATCCTGCGCAGTTTCTGGGACAAGGGGTTGCTCTATCAAGGTTACAAGGTGGTTCCCTATTGCCCACGCTGCGGTACGCCGCTCTCAGACCATGAAGTGGCTCAAGGTTACCGGGATGCCACCGACCCCTCGGTATTCGTGCGCATGCCGCTAGTGGATACACCGGGAACCTCCCTGTTGGTGTGGACGACGACTCCCTGGACGTTACCTGCGAACGTTGCTGTGGCTGCCGGGGCGGATGTGGACTATGTGACAATCGAGCGACAACTGGCTGACGGTTCACCCGAACGGTTGATCCTGGCCGAATCCTTGCTGAAGAGCGTTTTCGGGGACGAAGAAATCAAGGTGGTCAACAAATTCAAGGGAAAACACCTGAAGGGCAAGAAATACCGACCCTTGTTTACCTTCCTTCCAACTGAAAAACCGGCGCATTACGTGGTGCTCGGTGATTTTGTAACCACCGAGGATGGTACCGGACTGGTGCACATTGCTCCCGCCTTCGGCGCGGACGACATGCAGGTTGCCATCGAGCACGACCTTCCGATCCTGTCGACTGTGGCGGATGATGGAACCTTTATATCGGAGGTCACTCCCTGGGCGGGAATGTTCATCAAGGATGCCGATCCGCTCATTATCCGTGTTTTGCGGGAGCGCGAATTGCTCTTCCGCGAGGGGCAGATCGTGCATACTTACCCGTTCTGTTGGCGGTGTTCCACGCCATTGCTTTACTATGCCCGACCCACCTGGTATATCCGCACGAGCCAATTCAAGGACCGCATGGTGGAATTGAACGACAAGATCAACTGGTACCCCGAGCATATTAAAAAAGGAAGATTTGGCAACTGGCTGGAAAACAATGTGGATTGGGCTCTAGGGCGGGAACGTTACTGGGGAACCCCGCTGCCTGTGTGGGAGTGCGAAAGCTGTCACACGCAGCACTGCATCGGGTCGATCAAAGAACTCTCCGAACGCTCCGGTAAGAACCTGGAACAAGCCGACCTGCACCGCCCCTACGTCGATGAAATCCTGCTCACCTGCAAGGATTGCGGCGGCAGGATGCGGCGCGTGCCGGAGTTGATCGACGTCTGGTTCGATTCCGGGTCCATGCCGGTGAGTCAGTGGCACTATCCTTTCGAAAATATCGAAGTGTTCAAAACACAGTTCCCGGCGGACTTTATCTGCGAAGCGGTGGATCAAACGCGTGGCTGGTTCTATTCATTGCACGCCATCAGCACGCTGCTGTTCGATCAAGCGTGTTATAAAAATGTGATCTGCCTGGGCTTGATCCTGGACGGGCAGGGGCAGAAAATGTCGAAATCCCGCGGCAACGTGGAAACCCCATGGTCGGTGATCGAAAAGAACGGCGCCGACGCCATGCGCTGGTATTTGTACACCGCAAGCCCCCCGGGACAGGAGCGGCGTTTCTCAAGCGACCTGGTGGGCGAAGTACTGCGCAATTTCACCCTGACGCTTTGGAATACATACTCCTTTTTTGTGACCTATGCCAACCTGGACGGATGGACTCCAGATGCAACGATAAAAGTGGAATACAGCTCGTTGGATAAATGGCTGCGCTCCATGCTGCATACCTTGATCCGCGACGTTACAAACGCCCTGGAGACCTATGACGTGCTGGGAGCCACCCGGCCGATCCAGACGTTTGTGGAGCAGCTTTCCAACTGGTATTTGAGGCGTTCGAGACGGCGCTTCTGGAAGAGCGAATCCGATTCGGATAAGCAGGCAGCCTACGCCACGCTGTATGAATGTCTCGTTTCACTGAGCAAGTTGCTGGCACCGACCATGCCCTTTATGGCAGATGAACTCTACTTAAACCTGGTTGGATCCATCAGCGCTGATGCCAAGGAATCGGTCCACCTGGCAGCCTGGCCAAAATTCGACGACAGCGCGATCGATGAAAAACTGAACCGCGAGATGGCGCTAATCATGCGTCTGACCTCGCTGGGGCACGCCGCCCGCAACAAAGCCAACCGAAAGGTGCGCCAACCGCTGGCTGAGGTGGCTTTCTCGGTGGGAAGCCTGGAGGAAGAGAATGTAGTCAGGCAATATTCCGAATTGTTGACGGATGAGCTGAATGTAAAAAAGGTCAGGCTGCTCAATGCGGCGAGCGAGGCGGTCAGTTACTCTCTGAATCCGCTGCCGAAACAGTTGGGTCAGAAATACGGCAGCCTGTTCCCCGAAATCCGGAAGAAGATCCTGGCGATGGAGGTGGACAAAACTGCGATCCAGCTGATGACAGGGGAAGGGATCAACGTTGAAGTCAATGGTCAGGCTCTGGAAATCCTACCGGAGGAAGTGGAGGTTCGCCTTCAAGCCAAGGAGGGTTACTCGGTGGCATCGGAGGGGGCGTACCTGGCGGCGCTGGTTACCGACCTCACACCGGAACTGGTCACAGAAGGTTTGGCACGTGAGTTCGTGCGCAGGGTGCAGGATCTGCGAAAGTCCGCCGACCTGGATATTGCCGACCGCATTCACCTGTATTATTCCGCCACGCCGGGGTTGCAGAAAGCGATCGAGGAATTCAGTGAATATATCATGACCGAAACGTTGGCTGTATCCATGTCCGTGAAGGAATTCCCGCAAGAAGCCGCGATTGTGGAAGATGAATTCGATGGAGAAAAAGTGAAGGCGGGACTGGTCAAGGCATAAACACGAGGGCTCCGAAAGGAGCCCTTTTTCAACCTTTTTCCATAGCAATCGAGAGATTCCATTCCTGTTGGAATATGGGGTAAAATTCAGTCACTAAAAATCCGGGAGCGGACCTTGAAAAAATTCTTTAAAAACTCCATCTGGTTGATCGTCGTAACCATAATAATCTTGGCTTTGGATCAATATACAAAGTGGCTTGTGCGATCCAACCTCGCGCTGGGCGAAATGTGGTCTCCGTGGGAATGGCTCTCACCCTATGCCCGGATCGTTTACTGGAAAAATACCGGTGTGGCATTCGGCATGCTGCAAGGAATGAACACCGTGTTTATCATCCTTGCCGCCATTGTCTCACTGGGTATTCTCTATTTCTTTCAATCCATTCCCAAGAAAGACTGGTTGATCCGCCTGGCATTGATGCTTGAACTGGGCGGTGCATTGGGCAACTTGATCGACCGCATCACAGTGGGGCATGTGATCGATTTTATTTCCGTAGGAACCTTTCCCGTGTTCAACGTGGCAGACAGCTGCATCACGGTGGGAGTCATTGTGCTGCTTCTAGGGGTGTGGATACAAGACCGCAGGGAAAAGAACCAGGGTCATTCCCAGACAGGCGAAAAAGATACGGTAAATGAGACCCTTCCGTGAACAATGGTGAACTGACTTTTACGGTGAATGCAGGTCAGGAAGAACGCCTGGATAAATTTCTGGCGATCATGCTTCCTGAGCATTCCCGTTCGAGACTCCAGGCATTGATCAAAACAGGGAATGTTAAAGTCAACGGAAATGTGGTGAATAAAACCGGATTGGCTTTGAACCCGGGGGATGAAGTTGGAATTATCATCCCTGAGCCTGTCTCCACCGATCTTCAATCAGAAGCCATTCCATTGGATATCCTGTTTGAAAATCCCGACCTGGTGGTGCTCAACAAGCCTGCGGGAATGGTGGTTCACCCAGCACCCGGGCACAGCAGCGGCACACTTGTCAACGCGGCTTTGGGAAAACTGGACGACCTGGAAGGGATCGGAGGGGAGATCCGCCCGGGAATTGTTCACAGGTTGGACAAAGATACTTCGGGCGTGATCCTCGTTGCCAAGAATGAACGCGCGCTGCGCTGGCTGCAAGACCAATTCAGGCTGCGGCAGGTGGAAAAGGTATATCTTGCCCTGGTGGATGGACGACCGCCGACACCAGTCGGACGAATCGAAGCGGCAATAGCCAGGGATCCTTCACACCGCAAAAAAATGGCAATCGTTACCGATGAAAAAGGAAGAAACGCTGTAACCGAATATCGAACCCTGCACGAATATTCAAAGCACACCTTGATCGAGGCGCATCCATTGACGGGACGCACCCATCAGATCAGGCTGCACCTGGCTTTTCTCAAATGCCCAATCGTTGGCGATACAGTATATGGAAAGAAGAAGCCTTCGGTGGAAATCGGAAGGCATTTTCTGCATGCGGAACGAATTTCGATCGTACTGCCCGGGGAAAATCAAGCGCGGACATTTCACGCGCCTTTGCCGGATGAACTTCAAAAAGTGCTGGATTCACTCTCATAACCTGGAGGAAACATGAAAACCATTGACCTGCGATCCGACACTGTAACAAAACCCACACCGGAAATGCAAGAAGCGATGTACCAGGCTGAGGTGGGAGACGATGTTTTCTGTGAAGATCCAACGGTCAACAGGCTGCAGGAATTGGCTGCCCACACGATGGGCAAGGAAGCCGGCCTGTTCGTCGCTTCAGGCACGATGGGGAATTTGATCGCCGTACTGGCCAACTGCCAGCGGGGGGACGAGGTTATGATGGGTCACCTGGGCCACACGTTCCTGTTCGAGGGCGGCGGGATTTCGGCTTTGGGTGGAATTTTTCCTCATATTCTTAAAAACCAGGCAGATGGCTCGATCGATCTCGACGAGGTCGCTGCCGCGATTCGCCCGAACGATATCCACCATCCCGTTTCGCGCATGCTGATCCTGGAAAACACTCACAACCGCTGCGGGGGAGTGGTCTTGAGCGAAGAATATACCCGGGCAGCGGGTGAATTATGCCAAAAACGCGGTTTGTTACTGCACCTGGACGGAGCAAGGATCTTCAACGCCGCCACGGTATTGAACCTGCCCGCCGCATTATTGGCTGCCCCCGCCGATTCTGTCACCTTTTGCCTGAGCAAAGGATTGTGCGCTCCGGTAGGATCAGTGTTATGCGGCCGCAGGGATTTCATTTCCCGCGCACGCCGTTTGCGGAAAATGCTTGGCGGCGGAATGCGGCAGGCGGGAGTGCTTGCTGCGGCAGGGATCGTGGCACTGAAAAAAATGACCACCCGGCTGGCAGAAGATCATTTGAAGGCGGGGCATTTGGCGCAAGGGTTGGCTGAAATTCCGGGCATCAGGTTTGACCTGGGCATGCCGCAGACGAACATGGTCTTTCCAACCGTGGATGAAACGATTCCTTTCTCCGCGGCTGAGATTGCCTCGAAGCTGGCAGAAGCGGGGATTCGAGTCAGCGTCACCGGGGAGCGAAGTTTCAGGCTGGTAACGCATTACTGGATCGAGGATGCGGATGTGGCTTTAGTCATTAATGCTTTCAAAAAAACATTAACACGATAAAGTGTCAATGGTTTGTAAACCGTTGCTGTAGGGCTTCTGATATAATATCCTCAGGTAAACTCGCCATATTAATTTAAGTTGAGGAGTGCATGGATTCTTTTATTACCATAAAAGAGATCGATCAAGCTACAAATTATATTAAAGGAAAAATTGTCATTGCACCAAAGGTTGGACTGGTGCTTGGTTCAGGTTTGGGAAGCCTGGCAGACGAGGTGATCGATCCAGTGGTCATCCGATATGAAGATATCCCGCAATGGCCAGTTTCAACCATTCAGGGTCACGCAGCGCGCCTGGTAATCGGTAGCCTGTATGGTGTTCCATGCATGGTAATGCAGGGCAGAACCCATTATTATGAAGGATATTCAATGGATCGGGTCACGTTCCCGATTCGTGTCATGCAGCGGTTGGGTGTTGAGATCGTCATGCTTACCAATGCCGCGGGGGCGATCAACCCGGATTATGTGCCCGGCGACGTCATGATCCTGACCGATCACATCAACCTTATTGGGATGGGCGGGTTAAGTCCGCTGCGCGGACCGAACCTGGCCGAATTTGGTGAACGGTTTCCGGACATGAGCCAGGTGTATGATCGGAAATTAATCAAAATGGCTCAAGAAATTGCACGGAAGAAGAACATTAAATTACAGGAGGGGGTATACGCTGGACTTGCCGGACCATCCTTCGAATCTCCAGCAGAGCTGCGATTTTTACGAACCATCGGTGCCGATGCGGTCGGAATGTCTACCGTGTCTGAAGCGGTTGTCGCGCGGCATGGACGCACAAGATTGCTGGCGATTTCCGGCATCAGCAACAAGGCCAACCTGGATGGCAGCAGCGAGACAACGCATGAAGAAGTTCTCGAAGCAGGTCGGGTCATCGTGCCCAAACTGGCAGCCATAATCCGCGGTGTGCTGGAATCACTGGCCTAGCAGAGAATTCGAATCGAAGCGTTGACACCCTGTGAACAGCCTGCTGCGATTTCTAGATCAATACGAAATTGTCCTGTACATCCTGCTGATTGGGATGATCATGATCTATGCCCGAAAAACTTTTCTAGCGTGGCAGGAATGGTCTTCGGCATTATTTGGACTCGAAAAGGAACATTCACAACGAAAATTTAACCAGGGGATCACGATCCTGGTTTTTTGTGTGCTGCTGGTTGTAGGTTTGTTCATCATCAATACCTTTATCACACCTGCCGTGCCCGGTGTGCAGCAACTGGCCACGCCAACCATCGATCTCACGCAGAGCGCCGCGACACCAACGCCCACGCAATCTCCAACAATGGAAATCACCGCACAGGGAATCATCCCCACACTTACATCTTACCTGGGCCGCGGATGCGTGCCTGATCAGATCGATTGGACCGAACCGATTAATGGCGGATCCATCAGCGGCAAGGTGGAGTTGAAGGGAACGGTCAATATTCAGGATTTGGGTTTTTACAAATATGAGTATGCTGCAGCGGGAAGCGATACATGGACAACGATCGCGGCGGGCAGCACCAAGATCGTGGATGAAGCGCTTGGCGGCGCCTGGGATACCCGTTCACTTGTGCCGGGAGATTATCAATTGCGGCTGGTCGTGACAGATAACCAAAATGAACCACTTCCGGCGTGCATCATACAGATCACGATCGAGGCAGGGGAGTAAAAGTATGACAGAGGTCAAGATCCGCCAGGCGATTTCCACCGATATTCTCGAGCTTGTCAAACTCGACCATAGTTGTGAGACCACCCACGTGTGGCAGTTGAACAGCAATGTCGGGGCCGACCAGATCGAGACGCAATTGCGCGAGATCAAATTACCGCGTTCATTGCACCTGGCATATCCGCGCCGCCCGGAATTGTTGATGGATACCTGGACGCGGCATACGCTGGTATTGGTGGCAGTATGTGATGGAAAAATCCCCGGATATTTGATATTGGATCAACGGTCCGACCTGCAATCCGCGGTGGTGAGCGACCTGGTGGTTGCCCCTCACATGCGCCATCAAGGGATTGCCACCGCGCTGCTCGTCGCGGCGCAGGAATGGGTGAAGAAGCAGGGCATGACGCGTTTCATGCTGGAAATCCCGGCCAAGGCTCATCCATGCATCGAACTCGCCAGGAAACTGCATTTTGAGAATAATGGATACATCGACCGGTATTATTCCAATCATGATATTGCCATGTTCTTTGTAAATATTTTGAAATGAAGAGATGATGGTGGGCAACTGGGTAGATGGCGTCATTACAATACTAAAAACGGTCAGCCAGATCCTAACGGCGGGGACCGCGATCACCGCATTTTCCCTGCTGTTGTACAGCCTGACCTTTAACCTACGCGACAAGGTTGCACAAACTTTTGCCGCAATCATGGTTTGCCTTGTAATTATATTTTCCGCGGAGTCATTTGGCGGAACCAGCTCAAACCCCGAGATGATCGCCCTCTGGCTGCGCGTGCAGTGGGTGGGCATCATCCTGCTGCCGGCAACCTATCTCCATTTCTCCGATGCGCTGGTGGAAACGACTGGACTTCCCTCCAGATGGCGTCGAAAATGGGCAGTGCGGTTGACCTACCTGTTTTCCGGTGTACTTCTCCTGCTCCTGGCAACACCGTGGTTCCTGGGAAACCTGGTGGTCGACCTTCCGCCGGCGCCACATTACGAACCATCCATACTTACTGAATTATTCACTGTTTATTATGTGTTCATCCTCCTGTTGTCCTGGGTGAACTTCATACGCGCGTTTAGACGCACGGTGACCCCCACCAGCAAACGCCGCATGCTCTACCTGATCGTGAGCGCGATCGGACCGGCGTTAGGGTCATTCCCATTTTTACTCTATGGGTCGGGTTTTGCTGCCAGCCAAACTTTCCTGTTCTGGATCCTGGCAATCATCGTCAATCTTGTGCTCTCAGGCATGATCTTTGTCATGGCATATTCTGTGGCATTTTTTGGCGTACCCTGGCCGGATCGCGTGGTGAAGAGCAGACTGTTAAAATGGACCTTACGAGGACCAATCACTGCCAGCCTGGCGTTGGCATTAACCACACTGGTCCGAAGAGGCGGGGAAGTATTCGGCAGTCCATATAACGCTTTCGTTCCGATCGTAATGGTCGTGACCATCCTGATCATGGAATATGCAATCACTCTTTTCTACCCGTACCTGGAAAAATGGCTTTTCTTTGACAAAGATGAACAGGATGTACTTTTGTTGCGTTCGTTGGAAGAACGCATGATCACCCGCAGCGACTTGCAGCAATTCATTGAAATGATCCTTGCGGCAATCAGCGACAGGCTGCAATCCAACGGCGCATATTTGATCGCAGAATCCGATGAAGGACTGGACATTGTCGACCGCACCAACCACGAATTGATCGATGAAGATCAACTGGCTGAACTGGAACAGTACATTACGACCACAGAAAATTCGGAAGAATACATGGTGTGGAATTCGGACATCTTATTTCCGCTCAGAAATTCAAATAATCACGCAAATCATGAAATCCTGGGCTTTCTGGGTGTTTCAGGGGTGCAGGATCAATTTCCATTGAATCCTGAAGATAAGGAATACCTGCACAGGTTGATCTATCGGGCAACGATTGCATTACGCGACCGGGAAATGCTTGGTCAAGTCTTTGACGCATTGGAGAGGATGAATCCCCAGGAGGAATTAATCCAGCAATTGCGTGCAGCAGGACGCTTCGATAAGCAGGGCGTGCTTTTGGATGTTGAGCGCCTCGAAAGAAGAGAAATGACGCAATGGGTGAAGGGTGCGTTAACCCATTATTGGGGTGGACCGAAATTAACTGAAAGCCCGTTGATGAACCTTGAAATTGTCAAACAAGCAATGGTGGAACACGAGGGAAGCGCTGCGAATGCCCTGCGAAGCGTATTGAAAACAGCAATCGATCAACTTAAACCTGAAGGGGAAAGGAAATACACCGGAGAATGGATATTGTATAATATTCTCGATATGAAATTTCTTGAAGGAAAGAAAGTAAGAGAAATTGCCCTGAAATTATCAGTTTCGGAAGCAGACCTATATCGAAAACAACGGGTGGCGATCGAAGCAATTGCTGATAAATTGGTTCAAATTGAAATGAAAAACACGAACGGCACAATAAACTAATGTAGCATATCTTTGTGCAACTCCAGGGGAGGGGTGCGGATGTCCGAGTTAAACCAGGTAAAAAATCAGAATTCTGAAGATCCTGAATTCGATGAAGGTTGGTGGTCATGTGTTCTTTCAGATGAAGAGTCTGAGTTCTCAGAACCGGGTGATATCAATTGCAAGCCCTGCGGAAACAGACCGCTTGAAGGGATCGATTGGGAATGCATCCAGTCGATTTATATGCGGGATGAAGTGGTGATCATGGAAGTTACCGGGTTTAACCGGGGAGGGTTGCTGGTTCAACGGGAAGGTATCCAGGGTTTTGTACCGATCTCCCACCTGGTTGACTTTTCTGCGGAATATACCGACGAAGAAAAGCAGGCCAAGCTGGCGGAATACGAGGGAAAATCCTTGTATCTGAAGATCATTGAATGTGAAGCCAGCAATGAACGGGTGGTGCTCTCCGAGCGGGCTGCACAGGCAGGAGAAGGTAAACGTAAAGAGCTGTTCGAAATGCTTACACCCGGCGTCACTGCATGCGGCGTGATCACAAACATCACCGATTTTGGCGCGTTTGTCGATCTTGGCGGTGTCGAAGGTTTGATCCATGTATCCGAGATTTCATGGGGACGGGTAGAGGATCCGTCCGACATCCTCAAGATCGGGCAGCAGGTTAAAGTGATCGTGTTACAAGTTAACGAAGCGACATCTCGAATCGCCTTAAGCGTAAAAAGACTCAACCCAAATCCATGGGATACGTTGGTCAATACATATAAGCCAGGAGATATAGTATCGGCTCAACTGACCTCAATCATGCGTTTTGGGGTATTTGCCCGGCTGGCGGAAGGCATTGAAGGTTTGATCCATATTTCCTCACTGCCGGAATGCCAGCGAAACCGGGATATTTCATTGTTCTATTCTCCAGGCCAGCAGGTGCAGGTAAAAATATTGCATATGGATGCCGAGCGCCGGCGGCTTGGACTGGGATTAGTAATCGACGAATGACATTAAACTCGAACCAACCGAAAAAATCAGATCAGAAGAAACCTGAGGATCACAATTACCAGTATATTGAAATTGCGGACCGTTTCAGAGCCGCGATAAATTACATAGGCAAGTTTGGATGGGACCTGACCGGCACATTCTTAATCCTTGTGTCGGTTTTGACTTTCCTGGGCTTGTTCGGGTTAACGCGGGGCACGATCATCAGTTCATGGATCCTGTTATTAAAAAGAAGTTTTGGCTGGGGAAGTTATTTATTGGTGGCAAGTTTGGGTTTACTGGGATTTGCGGCTTTCAGGTACCGCGCGGGGAAGGGATTCCCATTATCGCTTGGAAGAACGCTTGCCTTTGAAGGTGCTTTTTTTACCGTCCTTCCGCTGCTGACCATCTTGAACGGAAATTTACTCGATCGCGCCATTCAAGGAATGGATGGTGGAACGCTGGGTTGGGGATTGGCACAGCTCTTCATTCCGGTCATTCCCCCTGTATTCACAGCGGTCATTTATTTTCTCTTATTTTTACTGTTTGCAGGGATCAGTTCCGGTTTGTTCTCCCGGCTGGTAAAAATTGCGCTTGAATGGAATAGAATTCCAGCCCGCACCCAGGCGAAATCCACCGACTCGTTCAACGGTTTAGCCGGACAAGAATTTGAAAAGCAGAAGAAACCCGAAAACATTGAAAAAAACGTACCAGCCTTGATGAACCATTGGCGGGACGACCGCCTGCCTCCATTGAATCTGCTGCTGGCTGAAAATCCATCTTCTCCGGATCAAGGCAAAATCAAGTACAATGCGCGGTTGATCGAAACCAAGCTGGCAGAGTTTGGAATCCCGGTAAAGGTGATCGGCTTCCGTGTGGGTCCGACGGTAACCCAATACGCGCTGGAACCGGGGTATACAGAGCGCCAGGGTGCCGACGGAGAAGCGGTTCGACAAAAAGTCAAGGTGGCGCAAATCTCTGCCCTGTCGCGCGACCTGGCGCTGGCGTTATCCGCGACGAGGCTGCGCATCGAGACTCCCGTCCCGGGAAGATCGTATGTTGGGGTAGAAGTACCCAATGAAGACAATGCCTTCGTCCGATTACGCCCAATCCTGGAATCCGAGGAGTTTCGCAGAAAGAGATCACCGTTGACCATCGGATTGGGGCGTGACGTCTCCGGAGAAGTTGTGGCGGTCGACCTGGAAAAACTTCCCCATTTGCTGATCGCCGGAACAACCAATTCGGGAAAATCGGTATGCGTTACTTCAATCGCCACCTGTTTGATCATGAACAATACGCCCAATGATGTGCGATTGGTGATGCTCGATCCGAAAATGGTGGAATTGGTCAGATTCAACGGTCTGCCGCATTTATTGGGCAAGGTGGAGACTGAATTGAACCGCATGCTGGCGGTTCTGCAATGGGCACTAAGCGAGATGGATGCAAGATACCGAATGCTGGCTGAAGCCAAAGCCAGAAACCTGGAATCTTATAACCAGAAGATGCTGCAAAAGAAGAAAACAACCCTGCCGCGCATTGTGATCCTGATCGATGAACTGGCAGACCTGATGATGAGCGCTCCCGATCAGACCGAGCACAGCCTGATCCGCCTGGCTCAAATGGCGCGCGCTACCGGCATTCACCTGGTGGTTGCCACCCAGCGACCAAGCACGGATGTGGTGACAGGTTTGATCAAAGCCAATTTCCCGTCACGGATTTCATTTGCCGTGGCTTCCGGAGTAGATTCGCGGGTGATCCTGGATATGGGTGGCGCAGAAGACCTTCTAGGAAGGGGAGATATGCTGTTCCTGGATCCCCAACGCTCCGGCTTGCAGCGTTTGCAGGGGATCATTGTCAGTGATATGGAGATCGAGAAGATCGAAAATCACTGGCAAAGAATGAGTCACGCGGAAACTGAGGTAGAAGCACCCTGGGAAAAACTGGTGCAGACCAGTGGGGTGGAGGATTCGGATCGATTGGTCGAACAGGCAATCTCGGTGGTCAGGTCCGCCGGTAAAGCTTCCGCTTCACTGCTGCAGCGCAGACTGCGAATTGGTTACCCGCGAGCTGCGCGGTTGATCGATGAATTGGAAGAAATGGGAGTGGTAGGGCCGGCAGTGGGGAGTGGAAAAGACAGGGATGTGCTGCCAGGAACAGAAGATGAAGAAAATGCGAAAGACGATCAATTTTTTGCTTGACAGCCGAGAAACTGCAAGTTAGCATAAGTAAATTATTTTGTCGATTGGAATGTATGATGGGCAACGAAAAGCAAACAGAACAAGTTGAGCAACCCTTTTCTTTTGAACAATTCCTGAGGAAAATATCCAAAGGGATACTCGATCCGATGGCTGAATTCTGCTTAAAAATCGGCATCAAACCCAACATGGTCACCGGAATGGCTTTAATTCTTAATGCTGTGACTGCATATTTTCTGGCGACGGGTAAAATCACCCTGGCTGGTTTGATCCTTCTGGTTGGCGCTCCATTAGACGCACTGGATGGAGCCATTGCCAGGAAACGCGGCGAACCTTCCATGTACGGCGCGTTCATTGATTCGGTGAGCGATCGATACGCAGAGCTGATCGTGTTGGGAGGGCTGCTGATTTACTATATCGACAAGGGAAACATGCTCGCCTGCCTGCTTGCGTTCATTGCCGCGGCTGGGAGTGTAATGGTTTCGTATACCAAGGCTCGCGCTGAGGCGGTCGGATTTAGTGCCAAAGTCGGAATCCTCACCCGGGTAGAAAGGTCGATCGTGATGATCATCTGCCTGATCATCAATCAGCCAATGATCGCACTTTGGGTCATTGCCATTCTCGCCAATATCACCGCCATTCAACGCATTGCCTTTGTGCATCGACAGGCTTTTCCTCGAGATCAAAAAATCAATTAACCTAAGGATACCTCATGATTAATGGCATTACGATTTTTGGGATCAAGATTTACTTCTATGCATTGATCATCATTGCAGGAGCACTACTGGCTGCAGTGCTGGCAGCAAGAGAAGCCAAACGGCGGGGACTGGATGGCGAGATCATCTGGGACATATTACCCTGGGTTTTAATCGCCGGGATCATCGGAGCAAGGCTGTGGCACGTGTTTACGCCTCCCGCATCGATGCTGATCGACGGCAAAAATCCATACTTTATCCATCCGCTCGAAGTATTCAATATCCGTAACGGCGGATTGGGAATTCCTGGTGCGGTGATGGCAGGCGTCCTGGCTCTTTGGTTGTATTGCAGAAAGAAGAAACTGAGCTTTGTGACCTGGCTCGATATTATTGCTCCCGGGCTGGCGCTGGCACAGGGGATTGGACGCTGGGGCAATTTTTTCAACCAGGAGGTTTACGGTTTGCCTTCGACTTTACCCTGGGCAATTAAAATTGATGCAGCTCACCGCCTTCCACAATATGCACAATTTGAAACTTACCACCCGACTTTCCTGTATGAATTCATCTGGAATCTTCTCAACATGGGGGTGCTCTTATGGCTCGGAAGAAAGTTCCCGGAAAAATTAAAGCAAGGTGATATATTCCTGGTCTACTGCATCATTTACCCGGTAGGCCGCTTTTTGCTGGAATTTATCCGAATTGAGTACTCTCCAATTGCGGGAATTAATTTCAACCAAACCTTGATGGCAGTCATTGCGATCGCTGCGACAGCAGTATTGATCGTGCGCCATTTGAAAAAGAAAACCCCTGAAACTGTGCCCAACTCAACGGATCAAAAGTTGGATTAAAAGGGATCATTCGTTACCTGAAGCCAGGTAACGAATTTTATTTTAAGGAGAATGTTATGGAACAAATTGTCATCCTGGGCTCATCCAATGCCGTGCCAAAACTAGGGCAGGAAAACACTCATATTTTTATCGAATCCGAAGAAAAGAAGATCCTCGTGGATTGTGGGGATAATCCCATCGGCAACCTGACCGCGGTGGGCACCAACGTCAATGAGATTACAGACCTGATCCTGACTCATTTTCATGCCGATCACGCGGGAAGCCTGCCGCTGCTGGTGATGGGGATGTGGCTTGAGAAACGCGAGACGCCGTTAATGATCCATGGACTGGATTTTACGCTGGAACGGGCACAAAAACTGTTGGAACTCTTTGCCTGGCAAAACTGGCAAAACATGTTCTCGGTGCAATTCAATACGATTCCGGATGAAGGTGCGGATGGATTTATCCGGGGAAGTGGAATCTCGATCCATGCGAAACCCGTACTTCACCTGATCCCGACGGTGGGGTTGAGATTTGAATTTCGCAGTGGACGAGTCGTCACTTATTCGTGCGATACAGAGCCCTGTGAAAACCTTTATGCACTTGCCAAAAATGCTGATGTGCTGCTGCAGGAATCCGCGGGTGAATCGAAGGGACACACCTCGGCGCGCCAGGCGGGAGAGATCGCGAATAATTGCGGTGTAAAGAAACTGGTACTGATCCATTATGAGAGAAGAATGGATGCGGAGAAGTTAATTGCTGACGCGAAACTGGGGTTTGCCGGCGAGGTGCTGGCTGCAAAAGACCTGATGAGGTTGTAAAATTACTACCAGCCCTCGAGAAATTCCTTCCATTCGAGATTTTCGGTAAGGTAGCGGGCAAAAATGTAATTAGCGGATTGCGGCGGTTCTTTGGGCTGCCGCAATAATTTCATATTCGCTTCGGTCAACAACCGGCTACCTTTGCGGTGATTGCAGATCGAACAAGCCGCAACGAGATTAGACCAGACATGAGCCCCACCCAGATGTTTGGGGATGATATGGTCGACGGTGAGCAGGGGGGTGACTTTGCCGCAGTATTGACAGGTGAATTGGTCGCGGCGAAAGATCTCGCGCCTGGATAGGGCAACTTTCGGCCGCGGCGGGTGCACCATGCGTGAAAGCCGGATGATGGACGGGATGGGGTAAGAATTGCGTGCGGTGTGGATGATGCCGCGGCCGTTCATGATCAGGGTGGCTTTATCGGAAAGCATCAATCCGATCGCACGTTGAAAACCGCACACGTTGATCGGTTCAAAATTGGAATTGAGTACGAGAACCGGTTTTTCCATAAATAATAAAGATATTATAGCATGCTGACACAATCCGGCAAATCCAATTGCGCATAGACATTATAGGGGGAAATCAATCCTCAAACTGATATTACGTTGAGCATATAAATTGCAAACATTGAGCACCACTCATCACACGCGGGGAGAAGAATTCATTCCACTGGTATAATTAGTGACTATCACTCAAAAAGGAGGCCGCAATGAACATTAACGAACAGGTCGAGTATTTGATGCAGGGCACCGAATACGGCGACGAAAAACTGAAACAAAATATGGCGGAAGAGCTGCGAACGCGCCTGCTCACCTGCCAAAAGGAAGGAAGACCTTTGCGCATCTATTGCGGCTTTGATCCACGCAAGGCTGATCTTCACCTGGGACACACCGTACCCATGAGAAAACTGCGCCAATTCCAGGAATTGGGGCATGAAGTAACCTTTGTGATCGGAGATTACACCTCGCTAATCGGAGATCCATCGGATAAAGATGTGCTGCGCCCGCAATTGACGCGTGTTGAAGTGGAAGAAAATGCACGCACATATGCGGAACAGGCATTCCGCATTCTCGATGAAGAAAAAACGCATATCCGTTACAACGCTGAATGGCTGTCCAAGATCACCTTCGAACAACTGATCCGCCTGGCATCCAACTTCACCATGCAGCAATTTCTCACGCGTGAGAATTTCAAACTGCGCTGGGAGAAGGGAGATGCGATCTACCTGCACGAGACCTTTTACTCGCTCATGCAGGGATACGACGCCTACATGCTCAAAGCCGACGTGCAGGTGGGTGGAACCGACCAGTTATTCAACATCATGACCGCCGCGCGCAAGATCATGGAGTTTCTGGGTGAAAAACCCAATATCGCCCTGATCCTGGGAATCCTGCCTGGAACTGACGGCGTTGTGAAAATGAGCAAATCGTTGGGGAATCATATTCCCATCAATACGGATGCCAACGATATGTACGGTAAAGTTATGAGCATTCCGGATTCCGCGATGGGGCAATATTACAAGCTGGTTACCCGATTAACCCCGCCCGAGATCGCGGAGATCGAAAAAAACCTTAAGAACGGAAGTTTGCACCCACGCGATGCAAAAATGCGGCTGGCGCGCGAGATCGTCTCGGCGTTTTACTCCGATAACGAGGCCAAGAATGCTGAACAGGTCTTTGTCACAACCTTCCAAAAGGGGAGTGTTCCAGAAAACATTCCCGTGTTCCAAAATTCTCCTACCAATACAGTCACTGATATTCTAATCACGGCAGGTTTGGCAAAAAGCCGCAGTGAAGCCAGGAGATTGATCGACCAGAAGGGCGTAAAATTCGAAGGAAGCGTTGTGGAAGACCCGGGGATGATCTTGAACGCATCCGGGGTGTTGCAGGTTGGGAAGAGGCATTTCCTCAAGATCGAATGAGAGCACACCGAAGACTGCCGCAGGATTAGTAGCGGCAGTCTTTTTTTTATTCTGCGACCGGAGAAATTGCATCCATAAAGATCTGCCGGCCCTTCTTCTGCGCCAGCGCAGGAGAACCGTCTTCCAAGGCAACAACAACGGCGAGGGGGGTGCCGTGCCAGTCAGGCGGAGTACCGGCAATATACCAGGAGATGGAGGCCTCCTGATCGGCTGCCCAGGATGAAATTTCCCAACCCGGGAAATCTCCCTGGGTGAGTTTGGATACAGCGTCCGCAGCGTTGAAGTTGACGAGCGCACGAGGCGGAGCACCTTTATCCAGCAACACCCAATCGCCCGTAGATGATTTAAAAGCCACAGCGATCTGTGGGGTAACGACTTTGCCGCCGTTGGCCAGTGATGCGGCCATAATCGTCATCTGCAGGGGAGAAACGAGCAGCCCGGTGCTTCCATCATAAAGAGAGGCGTGCGAAGAAACATTTCCCGGGAATACCGGGTGACTGGTTTCCAGGGGGATTTGAGGTTCGGCGGACAATCCCAAATCCGTATAGAGCGCCAGCGTATCGGAAATCGACCATGAACGGCTGAGCGTGGAAAGTGCTTTAATGCAGCCTGAATTGATCAATTTGCCCCAGGTTACCACCGATCCAGGCATGACGGCGCAAAAATTGGGATTACCAGGTACTGTGCTCCATTCAAAATTCGGGACAGTAGCCGATAAGGAGTACATCGAAAGGAAACGTGCCAGCACAATACCGCCAGTGGCAGCACCCGGTGGATAGAGCGCCTGGGTAGCCCGATTGAGTAGAGGTGCGTTTTTATCCTCCATCCAGGCCGCCCAATTTTCTTCAAGGGTATTGGAGTCAAAGGTTGGCGAGGTGGACATGGCCAGAATTTCACCGGACTCTGCATTCATCACGATAGCAGTACCCACATACCCGTTCAGGTTTTGATCCACCATTTCCTGCAGAGGGAGATCAAGGCTCAAACGAAGATCGAAGCCTACCGGAAATTGCCCATACAGCAAGCGTGTGGAGAATATGTCGTTGTATGAATTCCCGGTTACTCCACGCAGAATTCCATCCATTTCAGCCTCGATACCGGTTTGACCGTAATTTGCATTACTATAGCCAATGACGGAACTGAGCAAGGGATAATTCAATACACGACTAAAATCGCCAGCCTGACCTGTATCCTCTGCCAAGGGTGTGTAATTTCTATCGAGGATCGAGCCGCGATAAACATAACGGTCGGATATCGCGCGGCGCGGATTATCGATTCGGTTGAGCAGCGACTCGGAGCGAATCACACCCCACCAGGCTGTGAACAGAACGATCAGCGTGAAACCAACCAAAAAGGCAGTACCGATCAGAATGTACGGCTTTACACGTTCAATGGTGGCGGGTTGGTTCTCCACCTGATTGCTGATGATCAACAATAGTAATGCGGCCGCAAATGAAACCACCAGCGAGGTCCCTCCATAGGATACGAAGGGCAGGGTAACCCCGGTCAAGGGCAGCAAACGAACTGTTCCACCCATGATCAGAATGGATTGCGTCGCCAGGTAGGCGGTAAGTCCGACTGCCAGGAAGCGCTGAAACTGATTGGGCGCATGCAGGGAAATGGCGATGCCGCGGACGGTGAGGAATGCAAAAAGACTGACCAAAACCAGGCTGCCAGCCAGGCCGGTTTCTTCCACGATGCTGGGGTAAATGAAATCAGAATGAGCGACGGGAACAACTCCGGGACTTCCCAATCCCAGACCGCGCCCGAATAATTCTCCATTTGCCATGGCAATCAGTGATTGAATGATCTGATAGGATCGGTTGCGTGGGTCGTTCCATGGATTGATCCAGGCTTCGACCCTCAGTTCGATGACATCAAACACCAGGTAGCCGATCACTAGCGCAGAAAGGACGATGAGAAAACTGATCAACAGAACCCGCCGCTTGCCAGATGCAAGGTAAACCACGATGGTATAGAGAGCGATGAACAGTGAGGCGGTGCCCAAGTCTTTTTGGGCGACAAGGATCAGCAGGGCGAATACGATCAGTATCAACGTCGGGGTGAGCAATTGGATTAAATTAAAGCGAGCCGGAATACTATCTGCAAAATAGGCGGCGAGATAGATCACCAACAGCAGTTTCAGCAATTCGGAAGGCTGGAGGAACACCGTACCAAATCCAAGCCAGAGGGTGGGACCGCTGCCGCCGGGATAAGTACCGAAAAAGAAGGTCAAAAGCGTCAGGAGGATCCCACCAGTCAGCCAGACGTACTTATAACGCCGCAATATCGGCAAAAGATTGCGAAATCGAAAAGCCAGAATGCATCCCAGAATGGACACCGCCAGCCAGATAGTCTGCCGGTAACCATAGGTCGGGGTGAGGCGAAAGATGGTCAACAGCCCCCAACCGGTGAGAAGCGCAATTACAGGCAGAATATAGGGATCCCGATCATACAGAAAGCGGTTGGCTTGCTGGTAAAAAGCAGAAAACCCAATGACCCAGACAATAAAACCCACCCAATGCTGCCATTTATATTCTGCAACCCAGGAATGAATTCTGACGGCAGGGGAAAGGGTTAAGATCACACTGCCAAGGAATACTGCAACAACAGCCAGGATCATCAACCTGGTCTGAATCTGATGTTTGGGCGATTCTGTGGTTGGAAATAAGTAGTTCACTTCAAATATTTATCCACCAGCAAGCCGAGACGATTTTTGGCATCACTCGATATTGCGGCGGGATTGGTGATGAACGCATTTTCCAGGGCGCGGCTGCAGGAACAGGAAGATTCCTCGGGCAGGATATCGACCAATGACAGGATACTCTCCTGGGCGAGTTCGGTATTCTTCTGCAACGTTTTGACCACAAGTTCCACGTTTACCGCTTCCTCGGTCAAATGCCATACGTCGTAATCTGTGACGTGAGCCATCACAGCATAACAAATTTCCGCTTCCCTGGCCAGGAAGGCCTCTGGTGAAGTGGTCATCCCGATCAAGGAGAATCCCCATGAGCGATAAACGTTCGACTCCGCCTTGGTTGAAAAGCGCGGACCTTCGATGGTGATCATGGTTCCACCTTTGTGCGCTGCAGCGCCTGATTTGGAAACGATTTGATACAGCAGGGTGGAAAGCTCAGGGCAAAAAGGATCCGCCGATGTGACGTGAACTACCAAGCCATCCTCAAAAAATGAGCGTTTTCGTAAAAGAGTATGGTCGAAAAGTTGATCTGGGATCACAATATTCCCGGGCGCAAAATCCTCACGTAATGAACCACAGGCAGAAATGCTGACGATCCGATCTACCCCCAACATCTTCAAAGCAAAGATGTTTGCCCGGTAGTTCACTTCCGTTGGAGAGATCGTATGCCCGATCCCATGCCGAGCCAGAAAGGCCACGCGTTTACCATGCAAATTGCCGATGGTGATCGGGGCGCTGGGGAAACCGAAAGGAGTTTCAGGATAAACCTTTTCGATGGATTCCAATGCAGGAAAATCATACAAGCCTGATCCACCAATGACACCAAGAATGGGTTTGATTTTCATAATGACTCCAATTTCATAATATGGGTTGAATTTCTATGCCAAGCAGAACTCTGCCCACCTTGAGTTCATCACCGCTGATTAAAATGGTGGGGGTCTCCACACGCTCATCATTTAAAAAAGTTCCGTTGGTCGAGAGGAGATCCTCAACCCACCAATGTTTGTTTTTATATATCAGTCTGGCATGACGATTGGATACGGTATCGTCTTCGACCAACACATCGCTGGAAGGATCCCTGCCGATCAGCAGTTCCGGCCGAGTGAAGATCTGCTTGGGTTCCACCGGATCGTTATCCCTGGAGACTGAAATTTGAGGGACCTTTTGAGATGTGAGACTCTGACTCTGGAATTGCAGATCACGCCAAAGGGTGTAAATTGTCCATCCCAAAAACGATAAGAGGGCAAGCAGCAGTAATATACGAAAAATCAACACCAGAACAGCCAGCATTAATGATCCTCTTTCTGCAAATTTACCTTTATTTCCGCTGTTTTGTCCCTGGGTTTTTCTCCCGAAACGCATTCATCTTCGGTATAGATCATCGGGTAACCAGCCAGGGAGATCACATCCCCTGTGCGCAGCGTGCGCTGGTTGATGCGGGTTGAATTGACAAATGTTCCGCCGCTTGAGCCAACATCGAAAATCACGTAGTTCCCCTGGATGCGGCGGATCTGAGCATGCGTTCGAGAAATGCGCAAATCATTGATAACGATCTGGTTGCTGCCCTTTCTTCCGATGTTGATTACGCTCCTGATCAATGGTATCACCTTATCCCCCTGGAGGATCAGGCAGGCATGGGTAGAAGAAAGATCAACGGATTCACCGGTCCCATTTTCAGATTGCAGGGGGATGGCCCCGGTTTCTTCGGTTTCGGTCATTGATTCTGAAACGGATACCAGGACTTCGTCGCGGCTGATCGAATTCCTGGAGGTCAAGGTGAACTGCGGCGGAACAGCGAAATGCAGATCGAATTCCGCGGCGGTGGAGGTGATGATCTCCACCAGGTTCTTTTCCCAATCGGGCAAACCTTGCCAGCGCTTGAGCGTTAGCGGATTGACGATTATTTCAAAAACCGGGATTCCAGAACGCTGCTGCGTATCCTCCTCGGAAAAATACTCCTGTAGGGATTCGCATAACCTGTGAATCAACAATGCGCTTTGACCCGAACCAGTGAGGATCGAAGAACTGGATTCAAACAAGTCGCGTATTCTTTTCTCTATCGCATCAAGTTGGTTCATCATGTTTAAATTATAACCAATGAAAGGTCATAATATTGACCAAATCATGGAAGGTTGCATTGATTGTCAGGCGAGGGGAGCGGATATTTGTGCGATCACTGGGTGGAGAATATTGATTAAGTCATCCACGTTGATACGGATGTTCAACCCTCTTTGACCGCCAGAAATGTGAATTTCCTCATGGTCATGGATGGTCGTGTCGATGATCGTGCGAAATCCTCGGTTGAGCAATGCAAGTGGAGAAATGCCTCCGGTTTTGAGTTTGGTGAGGTTCTCGGCGACCTCTTGTGCGGCTACGTGAACTTTCTTTTCATGCAAGACATCCGCTACGCGTTTCAAATTTACTTCTCTGTCTCCAGGAACGACGCAAAGGGCAGGTTTTTTACCGGGAACAACGACCACGATCGTTTTATATACGATTTCAGGCGGAACGGAGAGCAGGTTGGCTGTATCGACTGCGCTGATCTTTTCCACAGGCAGTTCGAATATAGAATATCTTGCATGCGCGGCATCCAGCAAGCGGGTCACGTTATTCGCGGTCATGGTTTACCCGGTTTTTTCTTGGTGCGAAGGAAAATGGGGTTACTAAAAATCCAACCTCTGGATCCTCCTGCATAATCCAGGTATGCCTCCACGCGATAGAAACCCGCTTCGGTGACAGTCAAGACCATTCGATCGGAATCTTTCATATTTTGAACCGCAACACCGTTGTGGATCAATCGGATTTCAGCGGGGCGGGGAAGGTTAATGCGGATCGTGGCTCCCTGCTTGATTTCCATTTCCTCTCCCATGGAGACCATTTCATCCCCGGTTTCCGAGGTAAAGGTAAAACCGCGAGTCGGATAAGGAAGGTCATTGCCGATGAAACTTGACCCGTTCCTCAAGGAGTTGTAGATCATTCCTTTGTCAGCATCTACATTACCTGTCAACGGCTGGGAGAGAAGTAAATGTGTGTTGATGGTGGAAAAATGATAGGAATAGGGGAAAATGGTTTTCCGGATCAATCCCTTTTTATAATGAAGCGCATGCGAGTCCGATCCGCCGACCGCAAATACTTTTTGTCCCGATAACAACAATTCATCCCATTTGGCGATCATTTGCGGAAGTGGCTGGTGCGGAATCAATTCGGGAAAGAAGGCATAATACAGCGCCTGGCGAAAACTCCTTACCACCGTCTTAAATTCACTGAATCCATTCCATAACTCAAGACCGGTAAACCCACTGACCTCCCAGTTTTCCCAGGTAATGGCGGTTTCGTTAAACAACGATAATTCATATTCGAATGGATGAGCAAGGAAGGTCGATCCTCCAGCGCGGTTGACATAATCGATCAAGGTTTGCGGATTCGGCGCGAACTGAGCCATCTCCTCTTCACAACCGATTACGAGAGTATGGCTCTTTTGAGGAATTCGATCCGGGTCGTGCACTTCCTCTCCAGTAAGGAGCAGTACTTTCCGACCGTTTTTGTGATAGTATTTTTCCACACCTTTGACTTTGATATTATGGTCTGTGATGATCACTACATCAAGGTTGGATTGAAGTGCTTGATTTGCGATATGGCTGTAACTGCCGGTACCGTCTGAATAGGTGGAATGGATGTGTAGGTTACAAACTAGTTCATGCATATGGTTGACGATTTTGGGTTTTGAACGGTATAATTTCCAAGGTTTAAATTTTCAGGAGGCAAATTGTGACTACTCAGTACATAGATATCGCCCTAATTATAACTTCAGTGGCATTAATCGCTAGTGTAATTCTTCAGAATAAGGGAGTTGGTTTGGGCGGTTTAACCGGAGCCGACACAGGTGGTGTATTCACAGCCCGCAGAGGGATCGAAAAAACACTCTTTACGATCACCATCGTACTGAGCATCATTTTCTTTGCACTCACCATGGCATCCGTCCTGCTGCACGGCTAATTCAGGGATCTCGAATTTCAATTCCTGAACCCGTAAATTCGAGGCGGCCAACCTTGAACAAGGGTGGCCGCTTTTTTTATGCGGAAAACTATGAAAAAATATCGATGGCAATTACTCATCCTTTTTTTGACCGGCATCGTGGTCGGGACATTATTAATCTTTGAAAAGCGCGGCGGTTTGGGGGCAGCCGAACAACCGCGACCAGTGGAAGGTGGAGTATATACCGAGGCGCTGGTGGGAAACCTTCAAAGGCTCAACCCCCTGCTTGATTCCAACAACAGCGTTGACCGCGATGTTGACCGGTTGATTTTTTCAGGCATCGTAAAGTTCGACTCGGATGGAATCCCGGAACCCGACCTGGCGGAATCCGTCACGGCTTCACAGGACGGTAAACTGTATAACATTGTACTTAAACCAGACCTTGTCTGGCACGATGGACAACCGTTGACCAGCGCGGACATTCTTTTTACGATCGAACTGTTACGCAAAGGTGGAGAATTTGTGGCGGCCGATATCCAGGGATTGTGGGAATCGGTTGAGGTCAAGGTGTTTGACGATCAAAACCTTCAATTGGTACTTCCTGAGGCATATGCGCCATTCATGGATTACCTGGCCTTTGGAATCCTTCCCAAACATGTTTTTAACAACATGACGTTGGATCAAATAGCCAGCTCGTCGATCAACTTACAACCCGTCGGCAGCGGAGCTTATCAATTCTCAGAACTTTCCATGGAAGGTTCTGAGATCAAGGGCATTACTTTGACTGCGTTCAAGGATTACGCCGGCACAAAGCCATTCCTTCAAAAGATCGTTTTTAGATATTACCCGGATGACCAATCCGCATTCCAAGCGTATTTGGATGGTTATGTGCAGGGGATCAGTGAGATCTCCACGGAACAATTGACAACTGCGCTGGCAAACCCTGACCTTGCGGTTTATTCCAGCCGGCTGCCGCGCATCAGTTTGGTGATGTTCAATCTTAACGACCAGAGTGCGACATTTTTACAGGACGCAAGCATTCGGAAAGCCCTGCTGATGGGTATCGACCGCCAGGGGATGATCAACCAGGTCTTTGACGGGCAGGCGATCCAGGCTAACGGGGTGATCCTGCCGGGGACATGGGCATTCAATGAAAGCACGCCTGTGATCCCTTATGATCCCATCCAGGCATCAGAATTATTGAAAGCGGCAGGTTACGTAGTCACGGGAGATACCAATCCGGTGCGAAAAAAGGATGATATCGAATTTTCATTGATCTTCAGTTATCCGGATGATGATCTCCATAAACAGGTGGCAGAATTCATTGCTGCCGAATGGAAGAAGCTCGATATCAATGTGCGCCTCGACCCTGTTCCCACCGATATTTTTATCAGTGACGTACTCGATACGCGTGCATTCCAGGCTGCCCTGGTCGATCTGAACCTAAGCCATACGCCGGATCCTGATCCTTACCCATTCTGGGATCTTAGCCAGGCGGCTTCCGGGCAGAACTACACACAATGGAACAACCGGTTGGCAAGCGACTCACTTGAGCAAGCCAGAGTCACCACCGACCTTCAGGAACGCAAACGCCTGTATCATAACTTCCAGGCAATATTTGCCGAGGAACTGCCGGCGCTGCCGCTGTATTACCCAATTTACAACTACGCCATTGACACCCAAATCCAGGGGGTTTCGATCGGGCCATTATTCGATACCAGCGACCGCTTATCTTCCATATCCACCTGGTTTATGACAGCGCGCGCGAGCGCCCAGGAAACAGAACCTTCTTCAGGAAACTAGGCATGGATTTCCCCAGGGAGGACGGAGACAGGGAGCTGATCCTTTCTTCACCGAGTGAACTGGACGAGTATCTTTCTTCATCAGTTCTGCTCTGGCGTTTGAAAGATTCCCGCCTGCCTCTTTCTCCCGGAAACCTGCTTTTGGCACGATTGCGGTGCGGGCGCAACCCGGATGCGCAGGTAGATCAAGCCCTGGAAAAAATCGATGACCTGATACGGTTGCGCAGATCCGCATGGGAGCGGAAGGCCGGGACTGAAATCCCCATGCGCTTGCAGCAGTGGAAAACAGCGCTCGAAGATATTCAGGATGCCGGAGGTATCGATCAATCCTATCCCTACAACATCAGAGTACGGGTGATCATCGACCTCCTATTCAACGAATTCAGGTACCCGGTAAAAAATGTAGAAATCCAACTGCAGCAAATGGATGACTTTCTGATGAGAATTATCATTCCAGGCGGTTTCATCTGGGATGAAGACCTGAAGCCAGTATTTCCCCCTGAGAAATATGGATACCTGTATGTACAGATGAAAGGAGAGGGAAATGACAAAATTTTACACACGTACCGGTGATGACGGCACTACTGGAATTCTTGGTGAAGGCAGGGTAATGAAGTTCGATCTGCGCATGGAAGCACTGGGTGCCCTGGACGAACTTTCGGCTGCCATGGGATTGATGCGCAGTGCACTCCCCGATGTCAGACACCAATCGGAGATCGTCAGCCTGCAGAGAAAATTGTATGAATTGATGGCGGAGGTTGCCACGTCGCCGGAAAATGCAGCCAAATTTCACAAGATAGACAATGACTCAATTGCGGAAATCGAGCAATTGATCGATGAGTATTCGACGAACCTGGTGGTACCGCAAGGATTCATCATTGCAGGGGATACCCCGGCCAGCGCAACGAGTGACCTTGCACGAGCCATTGCGCGCCGTGCAGAGCGCCGTGTGGCGGAACTTCTCGATCGGGGAGATATTGGAAATAAAAGTTTGCTTGGGTACCTCAACCGACTTTCCTCTTTTCTTTTTGTTCTGGAGATCAAACTGATCCAAGAGGCTGGCAAAGAACAACCGCTACCGGCCCGGGATGAAACCAAATGACAGGTACACTCATCAACGTAGCAACGATCCTTGTTGGAGGATTCCTGGGCATACTTCTGGGCTCCAGACTGCAAGAGCGGTTAAAGCAAACGGTTGTGAATGGCCTGGGCTTATTTACCCTGTCTTATGCATTTTCACTTTTCTTGAAAACACAAAACGCCTTGGTGGTGTTGGGCAGCCTATTAATCGGTATGCTGCTGGGAGAATGGTGGCGCATTGAAGATGGATTGTCTCAGCTTGGGGCGCGCCTGGAAGCGCGGTTCAACAGGAATAATGGGGCAGAGGGTTCGGCGAAATTCATCAAGGGGTTTTTAACCTCGACTTTATTATTTATTATTGGACCGATGGCGATTTTGGGATCCATCCAGAATGGATTGACAGGCGACTATCAAACTTTGCTGGTGAAGGCAATTCTAGACGGCTTTGCCGCCATGGCGTTTGCTTCCAGCCTGGGCATGGGGGTCCTGTTCTCTGCGCTGCCAGTGCTGGTTTACCAGGGTGCAATATCACTGCTGGCTCAGCAGGTGCAAAGGATTGCAACTCCTCAAATGATGAATGAATTGACCGCCACCGGCGGGGTCATTCTCGCCGGTTTGGCAATCAGCAATATCCTCGAAATCAAGAAGATCCGTACCGGAAGTTTTTTACCCGCTCTACTCATTGCCCCATTGATCGTTTTCATCTTAAGTTTAATAAAATGATCCCGGTTGCATCCGGGATCATTGTTCCATCAAATGTCGTACAGGTTATTCCGCCAGTGCGTTTTCGATCGTCTGCACCAATTCGTTGGCATTGACGATCTTTCCGTTGATCAGGAAGGAGGGGGTAAAAGTCGCACCTTGCGAATCAGCATAGGTATTGTCGTCAGCCACCTGCTGAGCATACTTGTTCGAATCCAGGCATTCTTTGAAGGCGGTCTCGTCGAGGTCAAGCTGCTTGGCAAACGCAAGCAACCGGTCGCGTGAATACGCGCCCTGGTTTTCACCGTTGTGGTTGGCAAAGATGAAATCCCGGTATTGCCAGAACTTTTGCTGATCATTGGCACAATACGCAGCCTCGGCTGATTTTACTGATTCATCCCATTTTTGTCCCCGACCAAGGAATGAGAAAGGCGAATAGATCATTTGAACTTTCCCCGTATCGATGTAATTTTCGATGATATACGGCTCAAGTTGATCCCAGTAGGAAGCACAAGCCGGGCATTGAAAATCGGCAAATTCAGTGACTTTTACCTTGGCATCCGGGCTCCCCATGGTCAATCCATCGGTTTGTTTTGCCATCGCACGATCCGGGGTTACGATCTTGCCAACCGGCTTGATTGTTGTCAGCACAACCATACCTACAGCTACGATGGCGAAAGCAGCAATGATCAAGATGATGGTTAATGAGTTTTTAGAATCCTGTTGCTGTTTGCGTCGCTTTACTACTTCGCGTTTTCCCATTTTTTACCTCCAATGATTTTTCGATTCTCTCATATTAGAGCAAAACTGTCCAGTATCAACTTGGTTCATAATTGAAGGCTGTACACCGGGTATTGTTCCTCAGATTGTACAAAACCTGTCTTTTTATACAGCGATAAAGATGCAAGATTATCACGTTGTGTATTCACCGATATTTGCCTTATTCCCCGTTTCTGAAAATACGTCAACATTTCTCTTACCAGCGAGTATCCAAGATGAACCTTGGTGTATGCTGGTAGAACCGCCAGACGGGTAAGGTGAGCAGAAAAATGGTTGGCGGTGGACAATTCATAACCAATAATATTGCCATCGATCTCGGCAACGCTTGCATGTTCGGATTGCAGGTAGACCTGCTGGAAGGAATCGCGCGATATTTCCCAGATGGGAGCAAAGGCGGTGTGATCCACTTGAACGACCTGATCCAGATCGTTCGATTCCATGGGTCGAATGATCATTTCCGGTGAAAGCGGGATTTGAGGCGGAATTTTGCCGTTCCAGTAAAGGACAACAATCTCCTGCAAGACCGAGAAACCGGAAGATTCCAGTAATTCATTAAACCATTGGATCAATCCCACTGAACAGAGAATGCATTTCTGTAAAACAGGGTTTTCTTTGGCGGATTGTAAAAGCTGCTGCCAACTCTCCCGATATCGATTGAGGTCATTGGCAGCGAAGCAATGAATCCAGGCGACCCCCTCAGGATCAGGCGCGCACGAGAGGAGACCCACAATCTTGTTCTGTTCAATTTTTAATAAGAAGGGTTGATAATCGATCCATTGAATCAATGAACGCCAATCCAGGTTACGATGCACCAGAAGGGAATTATCGAGAAAAGTAGCAACAGCACTCGTATCCTTCCTGGTTGCTTGAATGATCGATGTTCGATTTGAAGAAGGGAGAGCCATTAATTTTGTTTCAGCAGCTTTTTTCTTATGGTGGAGAGGATGGTTCTAAAGAAGGAATTCTTTATTGAGGAATTTTCTCCCTGATCGTAAGCTGCTTCCATTGACGCGATCGCCTGTAATGAGCGTTTGGTTTTCAATTGAAGATCTGCCACTCTGCGCAGAACGGAAGTCCGCATCTCTTTCTCATCAATCTCTTTAAAAATATCCAGTGAAAGCTGATATTTCTCGAGGGCTTCGTCATTTCTATCCATTAACTCGAGAGCCGACGCTGTGTTTGCCAGTGCCATCGCCTGGCGTTTGCGGTCTCCGTGATCCAGGAAGATCTGATCAGTATCCTGGACAGCCGCCAATGCCTGAGGCCCATTCTTCAATTTTACGTAGGCAACACATATGTTGTTACGCATCTCGGCAACCGAGAGCACATCGCCCAACTCCTCATAGGATTTGAGACAAGCCTGAAATCCTTCGAGGGCTTGCTGGTAGCGATTTTTATTAAAATTTTTTATGGATGTTTCCTTAAGGGATGTGATTTCGTCGGTCATAAGGTTAGTAGGTAATCTCCAGCAATCCTTCAGCAATTTTACGCAGTTTTGCGGCGTCCATTTCACTCAGCCGTTTGGCAAGCTGCAAGTAAGGCAGATTGGAATTATTCGTTACAAACTCTTGAAGATCCCCGGGCAAAGCGGCAAATTCCCCGATATTTTTATCTTCCGTTTCGATCGTGCTGGAGACAGGTTGCGACGAAGTCGATGTCAGTGAATGCAAGGATATCCCCAGGGCAGAGCAAATGCCCTCCAAATGGGTCAATGGAATGGATATTTTTCCTGATTCATATTCTTTCATCGTTGCGGGTTCAATGCCTATACCCACAGCCAGTTCCTCGACCGTTCGATCCTGTTTCATCCTGGCACGCTTGACCATCACAGCAATGATCCTGTTGCGGAGCGCGATGAGCGCGGGAATTTTTTCAGCATCCAGGCATTCACTTTGTCCGGATTTATTCGAGAGCAACAACTCTACGGGAATGCTAAACAACCGGGCAAATGATTCCAATAAAGGCAGCCCGGGAGAAACCTCACCAGATTCGATTCTGACAAGATCCTCCGGTGCGATTCCGAGACATGCTGCAGTTTCTTCGATCGATCTTCCAGAGGCCTCTCTTTGAATTGCAAGGATTTTGCCAGGGTTCTGTGTATGGGTTTCAGGGAGGTGAGATTTCATGACATCTGCTCCAATTTTCTGGTCTGCCGAATAGTAGGACTATTATAGCATTTTCAAAGGAAGTAATTAAGGAAAGCGATTGATCGAGATGTTTTATTCCATCGACGGCATTTGATACCCCAGACCGGTGCGGGTGACAATATGTTCCGGGCTGTGAGGGTCATCTTCCAATTTTTGCCGTAAACGCGCAATGCTGACCCAGAGAATTTCTTTTTCCTCTTTGTATCCTGCCCCCCAGGTTGCCGTGAGCAGTTCTTCGGCACTTAGTACTTTTCCCAGGTTATGGGCGAAATGGATCAACAATTTGTACTCGGTGGCAGAAAGGTAGACCTGATGATCCCCTTTCCATACCTCAGCTCTAGCGATGTCGATCTTGAGATTGCCGTGACTAAAGATGTTCGTTTTTTCACTGCTGGTTTTGTCTTGAGTTCTGCGCAGCACCGCCTTTACCCGTGCGACCAACTCGGTGGCGGAAAACGGCTTGACCACATAATCATCGGCGCCAATATTCAATCCTCTCACACGGTCTTGTTCTTCTCCCATGGCGGTAAGGAGAATAATTGGAACATTGGAGAATTGACGGATGCGTATGCATGCGGTGATCCCGTCCAACTTGGGCATCATCACATCCAGAATGATCAGATCCGGCATGTCCTGCGAGATAATCTCAAGGGCTTCTTCCCCGTTTCCAGCGGTAACGATCTGGTATCCTTCAGGTTCAAGATTTACTTTTAATAATCTAATATACAAAGGTTCGTCATCAACGACAAGGATTTTTGTTTCCATAGACTCCTTCCTCTATCACGAATCTTCTTTCATGACTCTTCAGCGCGATGGATATTCTCCAGAGGCAGCGAGATCCTGAACAACGCGCCGCTCCCTGCAGGAGAAAAGACATTGATTTTACCGTCATGACTTTCAACGATTTGTTTGCATATGGATAGTCCCAGACCTGAACCGTGTATTTTTATTGATTGTTCGGGGTCGCGGAAAAACCTGGTAAAAACAAAGGGCAGAAATTTCTCCGGGATGCCGGGGCCGGTATCTGAATATTCAATTTCGAGGGTGGCATCTGTTGGATGGATTGAAATGTTAATGATGGAATCGGGTGCGTATTTATGCGTGTTACTGATCAAATTGGCAAATACCTGTGCTAATCTTCTGGCATCGCCGCGAATGGGCGGCAGCTCGGATGAAAAGTTAAGAACAGCCCGCTGTTTGGGGTGGGTAACAGCAGCTCGTTTGATCTCATCTTTGATCAAGGAATCGATACGCAACATCTGAAAATCAAAATGCATTTTGCCGCTTTGCAACCTGGAGGAATCGAGGAGGTTATCGATCAAATCGGTGAGATTGTTGGTTTCACGTTCGATGATCTCGAGGAAATCCCGTTGCGTGCTCTGATCCCATTTTGCGTCCTCGCGCAGCAGGGTGGTGGTATAGCCCTTTATGAATCCCAAGGGATTCCGCAGTTCGTGGGATATTGTGTTAACAAAATCGCTTTGCAACCTGCTGAGGTCGCGTTGACTTTGCAGGACCTTTTCAAAATCTTCCAGGCATTTTTGCTGAACCAGGGTAGCAATCTGGTTTGTCAAGAATTCTGCGAATTTAACACCATCGGGGTGAAATTCAGGACCGCCGAAACGGATTAAGACCAGCGCCCCCACAAGTTTTGATGAGACTGTGATCGGTAAACCAAGAATATGAGGTGCCAATAACCGATCGTCAGCACTTTGATTTTCAGGAACTTCCAGGATTATCCTTTTTTCTGCAATGACCCGATTTCCGACGGAATCTCCCCACGAGATATCCTCCCCTTTGGTTTTCCCTCGACCCGTTGCACGTGCATACATGACGTCGGTGTGGTTGGTTTCGATCTCAGTAAAGTAGATTACGATATTATCAAAGATGAAAAAAGGCCTGGTAAACTGTACGATCTGGTCAAGCTGATCTTTCCAGTTTTCACCATGAGCTGCGAGTTGGGAAATATACAGCAGCGTCTCGTTTTCAATCCCCCGAAAATAATCGTGAGTATCCATACTTAAAGATTATATACATTAAATGAATTTTGATGCGAGCGGCAATTGGAACTGGAAATGGCTGCCTTTTCCCGGTTCAGAAGTGACCGAGATGGTTGTTCCGTGGGCTTCGAGGATGCGCTTGGCAAGTGCCAGACCAATGCCGGTTCCACCTTGTTTGCGCCTGGAAGAACCATCCAATTGATGAAACGGTTCAAAAACTTCCTCGATTTGCGAGCTGGTAAACCCAATTCCGTCATCCTCCACAAATATGATGGCGTTATTGGTGTCGGTTTCGATCTTCATTGTGATGCGGCCATGCTGATTTGTGTACTTTACGGCATTATCGAGCAGCTGATTGATTACCCAGGTTATTTTTTCTTCATCTGCGCGTATGGGTACCTCAATATCTGCATAATCCAAATGGATGGAGATGCCCTTTTGCCCGGCAATCGATGAATATCGGATCAGGCACTTTTCTGCCACCGGAATCAAATTAAAGACTCGCGGATTGAGGTGAAGAGAACCTGTCTCAGAGGTGGATAACATGATCAGGTCATTGATCAGATTGTTCAAGCGTTCCGTGGAACGCTGCATGACTTTCAAACCTTTTTTAACTTCGTCGGGTAATACGTATTCATCGCCTTCTAAAAAGAGATCGATGTACCCCTGAATATGGGTCATAGGGGTGCGAAGTTCGTGCGAGATATTGGAAACAAAGTTGGATTTCAAATCGGCAAGTTCCGAAAGCTTTCGGTAGGCTTCGGCAAGCTCTGCAGTACGCTGCTCGACCCTAATTTCCAAATTTCGATTGGCATCCTGCAATGCACTTTGCAGTTTGATGATCTGACCGGTGACCGCCTGGTCGAGATCCTCGCGGGAAATGAAACCCATTTCCACCAGGAGCTGACCGATCAAGGGAACTTGACCGGATTTGCGCAACCGGTTCTGACGATCGAGGGCGTTTTTCAGGTCTGCATTGCTCAGCAATCCTTGTTCAATGAGCACGTCGCCCAGGCGGGGAACCAGGATTTCGGGGGTAAGTGCCATATTCTTTTTACCTTCTAGCGGTTGTCGATTACCCATTGTCCATCGACCATGACTGACTCAGGCTGGATTGTGAAAATCTCAGATTCCGGAACTGAGAATGGATCTTTCTCCAATACGATTAAATCAGCTTTGTATCCAGGTTTCAACCGGCCAATTTTCACAGAGGTACTGATGATCTCCGCAGGAGTACAGGTATACGCAGCCAGAGCCTGTCTGAGGGTAATCCGTTCTTCTGCATGCCAGCTAATTTTTTCCTGTGCTCTGCAGCGCGTAACCGCGGCATGAATACCCATGAATGGGTTGGGAGTCTCCACGGGGGCATCGGAACCAAAGATCATCTTCGCACCGATTTGAAGAATTGAGTTGAATTTGTACGCATGTATTGAACGCTGACCCCAATGCTGATCTGCGATCTGCATGTCAGAAGTGGCATGAATGGGCTCCATCGAAGCAACGATGTTCAGTTGACCAAGTTTATCCATCATCTCCGGACGCAGCATCTGCAGATGTTCGATGCGGTGATATAAATAAGGAAGATCATTCTGACGTTCGAATTCTCTCAGCCGTACGTATCCTTCAAGGACCTGGTCGACGGCTTTATCACCTATGGCATGGATAGCCAGTGAATAACCGTTCGAGATGGCACGCCTGCCGATCGTGTATACATCCTCAGAGGTCATTAACAGCGTGCCGAAATTGGATTCGGAACCCTCGTACGGTTCCCACATGGCTGCGGTTTGCGGCCCGAGAGCACCGTCGGCAAAGCATTTCACAGGACCGTACCATAAATGGTCGCTGCCTTCCCCACTCTTTATGTGCAGGTTAATCGCATCCTCAAGGTAAAGGAGGGGAATCCCTTTACAAACCCGCAGCAGGAGTTCATCTTCCCGGTCAAGTTGTTGCAGGGCTGGAAAAGCACGCATGTTATCAAAATCACATACAGCCGTAATGCCGTAACTTAATAGCGATTGCTGGGCTGTAAGTAAGGTTTCGCGCAATTGGGTTTCTGTCGGTTGCGGGATGATGGATTCAACCAACTTGACGGCATTCTCAAAAAGAATCCCTGTTGGATTGCCGGACCCGTCCCGTTGAATGATCCCTCCCTGCGGATCGGGGGTTTGCGCTGTGATTCCAGCACGATGGAGAGCAAGGCTGTTTGCCCAACCTGAGTGAAGCGCTTTGTCCGTCAAATACACCGGGTGATGAATGGATACCGAATCCAGGTCAGCAGCGCAGCCCCATCCATTTTCCCAAATATTTTTATTCCAACCATGACCCAGGATCCACTCCCCGTCCGGAGTCTGATTTGCCCGATCGGCTACCCGATGCAGACATTCCTGCATGGTATTGGTTTCACAATCAACCTGGCTGAGGAATTGCCCATATGTATATAGATGCAGGTGAGAGTCGATGAACCCCGGGCAAATGGTTTTGCCTTCGAGGTTTATTTTTTTTGTTGAGGAGGGACATGAATCCAGAATCTCTTGATCTGAACCGACTGCAACAATGCTCCCAGCGTCCATAGCCAGAGCAGTTGAATGAGGGCTCGGCTGATCTGATTCACAAATATGGGCATTATAAATCACGTCCATTGTTATTTTTCATCCAGCAGATGTGAAAGCAGCCCGGAAAGCTCTTCATCAGAATAATAATGGATGGTCAGCGTACCGCCCTTGTCCCTTCGATGGAGAACCACCCGGGTGCCCAGCCGTTCCTGAAGTTTTTCTTCCAATGCTCTGATATCAGGATCGATCTCTTTTTCGGGTGTCTTTTCGGTCTTTTGACCGGTGTATTTGCGCACAAGTTCTTCGGTTTGACGAACATTCAAGTCATGGGAAAGGATGGTTTGCAGCGCTGCAAGCTGGGCTTTTTCTGTGGGCAAGCCAAGCAATGCGCGGGCATGTCCTTCCGAAATGGTTTGGTTGGCCAATGCAAGCAGAACCGGCTGCGGAAGTTTGAGCAACCTGAGAGTATTGGTGATTGCCACGCGGCTCTTGCCAACCCGAGCGGCGATTTCATCGTGAGAAAGGTTGAAATCATCCGCCAACTGGCGGTATGCTTCTGCTGTTTCAAGCGGAGAAAGATCTGCCCGCTGAACATTTTCAATCAACGCCAATTCCAGGCGTTCCTGATCGTTTGCGGTACGGATGATCACGGGAACTTTTTCAAGCCCGGCAATTTTTGCGGCACGCAAACGGCGTTCTCCCGCGATCAATGTATACATGCCGGTGATGGAGTCGTGGGTAACGATCAGAGGCTGCAGAATGCCGTGTTCGCGAATCGAATCTGCAAGTTCGGCAAGATGCTCGTCATCCATGATCTCGCGAGGCTGACGAGGGTTTGGGTCGATCATGGAGATGGGCGCGTAGGTATCCGCCGGGGCAGGGGTTCCACTGAACCCGCCGGGAATCAATGCTTCCAATCCTTTTCCTAAACCACTTTTTTGTGCCATATTTTCAATCCCATTTCTCCAATGGAGGCGGCAGTACACCGTCCTGGGCAAGGATTTCTCTGGTTAGTGCCGCGTAAGATTTAGCGGCGTATGTTTCAGGTGCATAATGCGCGATAGGCATTCCGTATGAAGGAGCTTCAGCGAGGCGTACCGACCGCGGAATGATGGTTTCGAAAACCTGATTTGGGAAGAACTTTTTTACTTCCCTGACCACATCGGATGAAAGGTTGGTGCGGCTGTCGAACATGGTCAAGAGCACTCCGCGGATCTTCAATTCCGGGAAAAGCGAAGTACGGATGCCGTTCAAGGTGTGTGTCAGCTGCCCGATCCCTTCGAGCGCCAGATATTCACATTGTACCGGAATTAATACGCCGTTGTGCGCGGCAACCAATCCATTCACGGTGAGCAAACTCAATGAGGGAGGGCAATCGATGAGAACGTAATCAAACTTGTTCATGACGGGTTTGATCGCTTCGCGCATGCGGAATTCGCGATTTTCTATGTTTATCAGTTCGACCTCAGCGCCCGCCAAAGCCGGAGAGGAAGGAAGGAGGGAGATCTTGAATTTTGGATTGTGAAGAATGTTGGGGGCGATGGGTTCGGAACCGATGAGTACCTCGTAGGTGCCCCGACTGACAGAATATTTGTCAATTCCCAGGGAGGAAGTGGCGTTGGCCTGCGGATCAAGATCGATCAGCAATACGCGCTGCCCAAATTCAGCCAAATATGCACTGAGATTGATGGCGGTAGTGGTCTTTCCGACGCCGCCTTTTTGATTGACCAGGGTATAAATGCGCGTCATTTCACTGGATGCTCAACAATTTCTGTGGTAAAAACTTGAATTTCTGCACGACTGGGTACGCCCAAAATTCCCTTGCGGGTGACGGAATTTGCCGCCACAAGAGTGGCAAAGCGGGCGGCTTCCCACGGATCCTGAGTTTGGTACAGTTTTATAAAAAACGAAGAGGCAAAAATATCGCCAGCGCCAACCGGGTCGAGTTCATTTTCCACCGGGGGACGAAAGTGGCGTACGTCACCGTTCCAGTACACCCGGCAGCCATCGGCGCCTTCTGTAACAACCAGGATGGGGACCAGGGTGGAGAATTCAGAAACAACGTCCTCGTTGCCTCGGACATCCTCAATGCTCATGACTGCGGCGTGAATGTGAGGTAATACCTTGTCAGCTTCCGGCCAGTCGCGGTAGGTGACGATGTGATCTCCATCCCATCCGCGCAGCCAGCCCTGGGGCGTGACGCCGACCTGGGAATTGGGAAAACACTTTGCCATTTCAGGACCGATCTCGTTGGCAAGCGGACCGAAATGAACGATGGGGGAGTTGCGCCAGGCAGGAGGAATATCCTCGTAGGTGAGTTTATCAGCCACGTGATGGATGTGCTGGATGCGTCCGGCAGGGGTATAGGTATTCTTGAAGGTTGAGGTGAAGGCGGAAGGTTTACGCACAACCTGGATACCATCCAGTTCGGGCAGCAATAGATCAGCGGCGCATGAGGTGACGACGCCCACGTTCAAGCCAAATGCTCTCGCGGTGAGAGATGCATAGGATGCGGTACCGCCCAGTACCAATCCCTCCGCGGTGATGTCCTGTGTGATATGACCAATAATCAAATAATCCACAGGTTTGATAGTAGAAAGTGTCTGCATTGAGTAATAATACCAATCTAAGGGTGAGATTCGAAATTATCGTCCAGTAAGGGTTGATAATCTTCTTTGGCAACCGGGGCTTCCTTGCGCATGCCGGCCACCGGGGTGGCGCAGTAAGGGCAGAGGTTCCAGGGCAACTCGATATTTTTCCCGCAGTGTTCGCAGGTTTTTTTAAGGCGCGTATGACAGGTTGGGCAGGCTATCCACTCCCGGTCGATGCGGCGACTGCAGCCGGGGCAAATCGCAGCATCTTCAATGGATTGGAGCAGAGCTTCTTCTTCAAGAGAGTGCTGGTAGTCTTCTTCAAGGGTTTTTGCCGGACGGAGGATGAGGTAGACCAGGATGCCCGGCAGGAAAAGCAGGGTGACGATCACCACCGCCAGGATGCGCAGGAAACGATCCTTGGTGCGTTTGCGGATGTCGCGCAGGGTCCAAAAAATGAGGCTCAACCATAAGGCTGCCAGGAAGGCAGCCGAAAAACCAGTGGCAAAAAGTGATAGTTGTTTGAGGAAAGTCGGATCCAGGGTCATTTAGCGCTCCATTGCAAAATTATAGCATGGAAGACCGGGGTTGATCGGTAAAAGGATGCGCTTGCGTGAAAATGGAAGCTGTTATATAAAATATGAACCGGGGAGCAAAACCATGGTAAAAGAAACCAAAGCAACGTATCGAATCAAAGACCTGGAGGAAGCTGAACGACCGCGGGAGCGGCTGGCAAATAATGGGCCGGAAGGGTTGAGCAAGGCAGAGCTGCTGGCAATCCTGCTGAGGGTTGGAATCGAAGGAGAGAACTCGGTGCAGATGGGGGAACGCATTTTGCGGGAACTGGGCGGACTGCACGGGATACAGAAGGCGAGTTTTGCTGAAATATGCAATATCCGCGGTTTGGGTCCTGCAAAAGCGGCGCAGCTGAAGGCGGCAATCGAACTGGGCAGACGCCTGGTGATCGATGTTCCCGAATTGAACGGCGCCATCAGTTCCCCGGCGGACGCAGCAGACCTGGTGCAATATGAGATGCAGGGATTGATCCAGGAGCAGTTGTGGGTGATCCTGCTCGACACGCGCAACCGCAAAATCTTCATCGACAAGGTCTATGTGGGATCGTTGAATTCATCGATGGTGCGGGTGGGGGAGCTGTTCCGCAGTGCGATCCAGCGCAGCGCTGCATCGGTGATATTGGTTCACAACCATCCCAGCGGGGATGCGACACCCAGCCCGGAGGATGTGGCACTGACGCGCATGGCGGTGCGGGCCGGCAAGCTGATGGATATCGAAGTGCTGGATCACCTGGTGATTGGGCAGGGGAGATTTGTTTCGATGAAAGATAAGGGATTGGGGTTTGGATAAAAACACTGCGTATAGATGTAATTTTTATTCATTTTATTGACAAAACGAGCGGGATATAGTAAGATAGCGTGCGTTGGCGAGGTAGCTCAATGGTGGAGCAGTGGACTCATAAGCCATTGGATGTGGGTTCAAATCCCACCCTCGCCACTTTCATTTTAAAGATTGAATGTGGTTTTACTGGGAAATGCACCCAGCACGTCGCAAATATCCACCCTCGCCACTTTCATTTTAAAGATTGGATGTGGGTTTACTGGGAAATGCACCCAGCACGTCGCAAATCTCCACCCTCGCCACTTTCCCTTTAAATAATTGGATGTGGGATTACTGGGAAATGCACCCAACACTCACAAATTCCCACCCTCGCCACTTTCATTTTAAAAGATTGGATGTGGGTTTACTGGGAAGAGCGCCCAACACTCGCAAATTCCCATCCTCGTAACTTTCATTTTAATTACACTAATTAATTGATTTGAGAATCCAATTATGCTATGATAAAGTCACTGTTGCCCCGGCAACAGAAACATGGTGGGTCAGCAAAAATCTTTCTTCTCAGCATCTCAAATAATGAAATTAACTGGCCGTTTGGATATTTTCCATTGGGTAGTGAATTGTAAGGGAGGAAAGAATGTTTACGATCAAAAGGACAACCGTCATCAATGCACCAGTTTCAAAGGTCTTCGGATTCATGGAAGACCCCACCAATTTGCCTGAAGTCTGGCCAAGTATGATTGAGGTGACCAACGTACAAAAGAATTCAAATGGGTGGTCAAAGTATGATTGGGTATATAAAATGGGTGGAATGAAATTTCAGGGAGAATCAGATACCACCTTGATGATAACCAACAAACACATCACCACCAAGAGTACCAAAGGGATTCAAAACCAGTTTGATTTTGATTATGCCGATTTGAATGGAAAAACCGAGGTTCGCATGGCTGTTGAGTATTCGGTTCCAATTCCATTACTGTCAAAGGTGGCAGAGCAAATTGTGGGCAAGTTGAACGAACATGAAGCCGATATCCTGCTCGAGAACCTCAAGACGAGAATGGAAGAGTAGAATTTGTTTTTCCTTAATTAACCGCCTATATGAATCCGCCAGCTGAAATATCCAACAGGCGGATTCTTAATTTCTTTCATTGGGTTCGTATACACCATTCCAAATAATAATTGTCTCTGTTGTGTTTAAAACAACCCGTTATTCGCAATTCTAAGTTATTTCTCAAAAAGAACCAGTTGGACGAACAACTCGTTTGAGTTCAGAAAGACAAGTGATAGAAAAACCTAAAAAAATAATGATATGTTTCCCCATGTTGTGGTTACTTTTGACCAATCTCCACCGAAGCCAGAGAGTGATAAGGATTAAACAGAGGGTCAAAGAATTAGTAATCTGCTTATAGAATCCAGTTTATTTTTGATGATAATAAAAGAAACGCCTTCTCCTTCTTGATAAAATGATTTTATGGATGAGAAAATCATGGTCGTTATTTGATTCATTAACCAAAAAACAAGACATAATCTACGAGTTTGAAACGATACATTCCGGTCATCCTCGAGCGGAACTGAAGTTCGTATCCTGGTTGACAGCAAGCTTTATTTCCCGTCCCCAATCGAGCGAAGTTGCGACGGCTGGGATTCGCACATCCATCCTGGGATCGATATGGACGATCTTGATTACGATCCTGTTTGCTTTCCCTCTAGGTGTGGGAGCCGCGATTTACCTGGAGGAATATGCAAAAGATAATTTATTCAAGCGGATTATCCAAACGAATATTAAAAATCTGGCAGGAGTGCCATCGATTATTTATGGGATCCTTGGCTTGTACATTTTTGTGCGCGCATTGGAACCTCTCACCAGTGGCACCATTTTTGGATTTGCTGATTCAACAACCGCCAATGGACGCACAGTATTTTCCGCCGGGTTGACATTAGGATTACTTTTACTTCCATTGATCATCATCAATTCTCAAGAAGCGATTCGTGCGGTTCCACAATCACTACGCCAGGCAAGTTTTGGACTGGGCGCAACCCAGTACCAAACGATCTGGGCACATGTATTACCAAACGCCATACCAGGAATAATGACAGGAACAATCCTTGCCATTTCAAGGGCTATTGGAGAGACAGCGCCTCTGGTGGTTATCGGGGCATCCACCGCGATTTCATTTGATCCAACTTCACCCTTTTCAAAATTCACTACTTTACCCATTCAAATCTATCAATGGATTTCTCGCCCGCAAGCTGAATGGAAACACCTGGCGGGCGCCGCAATTTTATTTTTGCTGGTATTATTATTAAGCTTGAATGCAGCCGCGATAATATTTCGAAATCGTTTCGAACGTAAATATTAATGGTTGCGATGGAGAATAAATGACCGATCTTACGCCTGTTCTTGAAACTCATAATCTGGATATTTTCTACGGAGAATTTAAAGCAGTCACCGACGTCAATATCCAGATACCGCGCAATAGAATTACTGCGATCATTGGACCGTCGGGATGCGGAAAATCGACGCTCTTACGCGCATTCAATCGCATGAACGAATTGATCCCTCATTCACATATCAATGGAGAGATTATTTACAAGGGCAGCAATCTGTACGATGTAAGGGTAGATCCAGTCGAAGTACGTTATCACATCGGTATGGTTTTTCAGAGACCGAATCCATTCCCAAAATCGATCTATGATAATGTTGCCTGGGCAGCACGCATTCACGGATATCGAGGGAATATGGATGATTTGGTGGAATCTTCTCTAATCCAGGCAGCGCTCTGGGATGAGGTGAAGGACATCTTGAAACAGTCTGCGTTATCTTTATCCGGCGGGCAGCAGCAAAGATTGTGTATTGCACGGGCGATTGCCGTCCAACCGGATGTCATTCTGATGGATGAACCGGCTTCAGCCCTGGATCCAATTGCCACTTTGAAAATCGAAGAATTAATGCAATCATTAAAAAAAGATTATACAATAGTGATAGTTACACACAACATGCAGCAGGCTGCCAGGGCATCTGACTTTACCGCAATGATGATGCTGGCAGGTAACAGCAGGGCTGGAACAATGATCGAATTCGACGAAACCAACACGTTGTTCACCAGGCCGAAGGATAAACGGACAGAGGATTACGTCACCGGAAGGTTTGGTTAATCTGATTGGAAAGAGGGTAAGATGCGAAAATCGTTCGAGAACGAAATCCAAGAGTTAAAGGATCAACTGATCGTATTAGGGAACCTGGTTGAACAACAGCTTATTGAATCAGTCGAGGCTTTCAAGAAGCGCGATATTGAAGCGTCGGAACTCATCAGGGACCGGGATGATGAAGTAAACACACGGCGTTTTGATATCGAAGAAAGAGTGTTGATCACGATAGCCACGCAGCAACCCATGGCGAGAGATTTGCGTCTTTTGGCCTCGATATTGGAAGTGGCTGGTGAATTGGAAAGAATGGGTGATTATGCCAAGGGAATCGCGACCATCAATATTCGCATGGGCAAAGAGGAACAATTATTAACGCCCTTGGTTAATATTCCATTGATGGCGAAAAAATGCGCTGAAATGCTGCACCAGGCAGTGATCGCCTTTGTGAATGAGGATGCTGACGAAGCCAGAGCGATCCCAAAGATGGATGATGAAATCGATAATTACTATAACCTTGTGTACAACAACCTGATGGGAATGATCGTGAAAGATGAGAACAGCATTCAACGCGCCAACTGGATATTATGGGTGGCACATAACCTGGAACGTGTGGCCGACCGCGTGACCAATATTTGCGAGCGGACCATTTTCACTGTCACAGGAGTGCTTAAAGAAATCAGGTCCTCCGATCAATAGCAGTAAGAGAGTGGTGTCAACGAAAGACACCACTCTCTTTTTTACCGAAACTCTACATGACGTTCATTATTTTGGGGCTTACAATTCCTCTGACTGGGTCCATTTCTTCCATAATCCAGGCCAAACCAGAATGACGATCAGTACCAGGCAGGTGATGGGAGCAAGAGCAAAGAGTGAGAAACGTCCCAACTGTTGAGCGGTGACTGCTGCCAGGGGGAGTCCGACGATCAATTCGGTAACACCCGCAACCAGACCTAAAACGCGCTGCCATTCCCTGGGTTTCAACAATATACCGGCGGTTACCACTCCCCAACCGATCATGGCGACCCAGTGCAAGTTTTGCACAAGCACGAAGATATCGGCACCAACGGTGATAATGCGACTTGTGGAGGAAACGCCATTCATCCAGCAAACAATGTAGGCGATTCCGGCGAGCAAGGCAAGAAGGGTGCGGCTCCAGGAGAGTTTTCCGACCATTAACATGATCAAGAAATAGATCAATAAATATGGAAGGAAGAGGACGAGATACGCTGGGGGTAATCCGGCTGCCATGAAGGGAATATTTACGAAGAAACTGCCCAGTAAGGCCGGGATGATGGCAAATACTGACAGGGTGAACGCCCATTTGCGATTTGTGAAAAAGCCGTATGAACTGACCGCAAACAAGGCAGCACCGAGCAAGCCGAGGCTTGCCAAAAGCGGATGAATGGTTTTTAGCAGGATCTCACATCCTGGCTCGGCACTTTCAGCGTGCATTCCGATCTGATACCACTGGAAGAACAAGATAAAATGACCGACAATCCCAATGATTGCAGCCAGTGCAGCAAGGATCCCCCCCAGTTTGTTGTTGATTTTCATTTCCAGTTTCTCCTCTCTTTGATTTACTACATGATTGATTTGTTGGGTTGGATGGTCAAAGATCAATGGCATTCACCGCACCCCTTGTAATATGGAGCATTATTGTGAGCGGCGACATAGACCACTGCGTCCGGATCGATCTGCAAGTTGCATTTATCCAGAAAATTCGGTTTGTCCTCCCATTTGGCAACCTGAACATCGCAGGCGACGTATACTGTTCCTTCCCAAGTATCATTACAAATTGGACCATGAATCACACGGTCAAATTCAATGGTTTTATTGCCGATTTGAAGCTCGGTCTTTCCCTCCGAAATATTGTCTGCAAGAGGTGGAAGAAGACTGGCATCATCAAAGTAAGTGACGCTGCCTTCAGGACAAATATTTGCTTTACTACAGCCGGTCAAAAGCAGTGCTGCTGCCAACAAGCAAACAACGATCAAATTTTTCATCATGAACTCCAAAGTGGTTTCTACCATTATCCAAAAATTCAAAGAGAGATTCTTTGCTTTTGGTTAAAATTGATGTCAATTTGATATTTTTGATTAGAATTAGATAATAATCAAAACCATCGAGGGCGATAAGCAATGGAAAATGAAAAATTGATCTCGCACCATTCAGTTTTCAGTTCACTTGACAAGGCGACGCTACAGAAGATCAATGACCTGGCAGTAGCACGAAAATTAGGTAAAGGGGAATTCCTGGTTCACCAGGGAGAAATTTGGCCGTTTCTATTCCTGGTGAAACAGGGTGCGATCGCCGCTGAAAAGGATTCCGAAGATGGAAGAACCCTGGTGGCTGCGACGATAGGTAAAGGGGAGTTGTTTTGGGGGCTGGCTTTCTTCCTGGGGGATGCAAGCATGCCAGCGGCATTTCGAGTCATTGAAAATGCGGAGGTGCTGCTGTGGTCGAGAAATGATCTACTTTCGATATTGCAGCAAAACGGGTCGTTTGCCTGGGAATTGGGAAAGCTGGCAGTTCAGCGTATGCTGCTCGCCAGTGAAGTATTGGAATCCATGACCTTTCATCCCATTGCTGTCAGATTGGCGCGGTTGTTGGTGGGAATTTCAAAGGATGAGGTGCAAAATCCCATTGAACGCAGCATGACGCTGGATGAAATGGCAGCAAGAATCGGCAGCACACGGGAAATGGTGTGCCGGTTACTGTATAGATTTTCGGATGAGGGATTGATAAAAATTACGCGGACGGAATTCACCGTTGTCGATACCGAGAACCTGCATAAACGCGCACAAAAATAAGATCAGGCAGCATGCCGATCGATCGATGAGGTAAGGTGCGCTCCAAAGAGGATGATCCAGCCGCTGAAATAGATCCAGGCGAGGAGGGCGATCATCTTTCCGAGGGAGCCATAAATGATCTCGTATCTCGCCAGACCGCTGGCCAAATAGGCGCTGAAAAGATTAGTGACCAGTTGCCAGAGGATGGTGGCAATTACCGCACCGGTAAGGGCGGACATCTTTTTCACTTTAATCTGAGGGACAAGATAATACAAACCAAAAAAGATCAGGATACGGATCAAAACCGGGAATATTTTGACCGAGAAATAGGATGAAAAGAACGCGCTGAGTTTTGATATATCGATGGGGATTCCCAGGTTCAGAAGGACATTGCGTATGGTTAGTGAGAAGGATGAAATGATGAGTAAAACCACCATGGCTGCGATAATGGCCACCGACAACAACCTCATGCGGATAAAGCTGTGAGGCGCCGCTTCCGGCCAGGCGGAGTTGATATTTCGAATGATGGTTGAGAACACAGCCGTAGCAGACCAGAGGAGCCCCAGCAGTGCCACGGAAGAAACGGCGCCGCGCAGATGGAATACCTGCTGGACATTCGAAAGGATGAATTCCTGCGAAACTGGAATGATTGTTGGGAGAAATCCGATCAGTGCTTCTTCAACCATATTCTGATCGACGAAAAAAGATCCCACGGCAACGATGCTTAACAACAAGGGGAAAATTGAAAACAGGGTGTAATAAGCGATACTTGCAGCGGCTTCGGCCCCTTTGGCGATGGTAAATGTTAAAAATGCACCGCGAATGACCCGATAGATTTTGATGAAAAAAAATTTTACGGAATCAGCAACGCGTGTAGTGAAGGATTTTTTCCTTTTCATGGGTTTTCCGACAGTGTTATTTGTTTTCACTTTCAACAGTTTTTAACTGGTCTTGAAAGGGATTATAGGCTGCTTCCAGTTGATTTCTAAATTGCCGCGTGTAAAGCTGGTGGTATTTTCCTTTCAATCTCAGCAACTCTTTATGTGTACCCATTTCCGCGATTTTTCCATTTTCGATCACCAGAATGCGATCTGCCTTTTTAATCGTCGAGAGACGATGGGCAATGATAAAACTGGTGGTGGATTCAAGCAGGGTCTGCATTCCTTTCTGGATCAAGGCTTCGGTCAGGGTATCCACTGAACTTGTGGCTTCATCCATCACAAAGATCTCGGGATTGGCCAAGACCGCCCGGGCTAGGCTGAGGAGTTGTTTCTGACCGACGGAAAGCAAATTTCCACCTTCACCTACGTTTGTGTCAAAGCCCTTATCGAAACGCATGATGAAGTCGTATGCTCCGATCACCTTGGTGGAATTGACGATCTCTTCGTCGGTGGCATCCAGCCTGCCGTAGCGCAGATTTTCTGTGATCGAACCCGAGAAAAGGTGTGGGGTTTGCAGTACAACCCCGATACGGGATTGAATGGCTTGCAGCGAAAGACTGGTATAGTCCCGACCGCCGATATAGATCTTTCCGGCTTGCGGCTCATAGAAACGGCAGAGGAGATTGACGATTGTGGACTTTCCACCACCTGTGGGACCTACCAGGGCGATGGTCTCTCCGCGTTTGACATGCAGGCTGAAATCGCTGAGGACAGGTTTTTCATCCTTCTCATAGGTGAACGTTACATGGTCGAAAATGATGTCGCCTTTCACCGTTCCCGGATCGATGGAATGCGGCCGGTCGGTGATCTGCGGTTGGGAGTCGATCAGAGAGAACATGCGCTCTGCCGATGCAATGGCTTGCTGCATGTCTGCGAAGACACGCGCCAGGTCCTGCACCGGCCACATCATGAAGGTGATGTAAGAGACAAATGCTTGAATCCCACCGATGGTCATGGTTCCCAATTGTGCCTGGCTGCCGCCGTACCAGACAACCGTTGCTACAGCCAACGCGGAAATGATCTGAACCGAGGGGAGGAATAGCGCACTCAACCAGGCGGCGCGGTAGGAGGAGTGGTACATCTTGTCGGTTATACTACGGAATTCCTCCAGGTTTTCCTTTTCCCGCCCAAGAGCCTTGATCACGCGTACTCCCGTGATGTTTTCGTTATATGCACCGACGATCTTTGAATTCGTTTTTCTCACCTCGCGGTAGGAACTCAGAATCCACCGGCGGAATTGTACGGCGATGTAAAGCAGTATGGGGATGAGGACGATGACGATCAAAGCCATTTTCCAATTGATGATGAACATGAATATCATGGAAGTAACCATGCTCATGATCGCCCAGGTGGAATCCACAAAACCCCAGGTAACCAGATCGGCAACCCGTTCGGAATCGGAGGTGACACGCGCCATGATCCAACCCACGGGCGTTTTGCTGTAATAATTCAGCGACAATGCCTGTAAATGGTTGAACATTTTCTTGCGCAGGTCATAACGGATGCGTTCGCCCAGAATGCCTGCCAGGTATATGAAAAGAAACACGCTGGCGGATTGAATAAGGATGACGGCGGCGTACATGAGCAAAATATTGGTCAGCGCCTGGGGATTGCGGGCGACAATACCGTCATCGATGATGCCTTTGCTAAGCCAGGTGGTAACAGCGTCCAGGCCGGCGACAACAGCAATGGTCACGAGAAAACCGATCAGCCACTTCTTGTGAGGGAGGGTAAGTCCCAGGATGCGGCGGAAGGTTCTTCCATCGAATTTTGTTTGAAATTCCTCTTCCTCGAAATAATTATCCGCCACTGGACAGCTCCTTTTCCAGTTCATCCTCAATCCTGGTTTGGATGTTGAAGATCTGCCGGTAGGTTCCTTCCTGTGCCAGGAGGGAATCGTGCGTGCCGCTTTGAATGATCTTCCCGTTATCCATCACAAGGATCAAATCTGCGTTTGTGATGCTCTGGATTCGATGCGCGATAATAAATGTTGTGCGGTCTTTCATCAGGTTCTGCAAGGCATCCCGGATCTCGGCTTCTGTTTCTGTATCCACAGAAGAAGTGGAATCATCGAGGATCAAAATGCGCGGATTTTTCAATATGGTGCGGGCAATGGTGACCCGTTGTTTTTGACCACCCGACAAAGTCACTCCGCGCTCACCAACGAGGGTCTGGTAACCATCCTGGAAGGTGAGGATCACATCATGGATGGCGGCTGCGCGGGCTGCCTCTTCAACTTCAGCGTCACTGATATCACGGCCCACTCCATATGTAATATTTTCGCGGATCGACCTGGAAAACAGGAAAGGTTCCTGTTCAACGATGCCGATCTGCTGGCGGAGATATTTCCGCGGATAACGATTCAATTCGATGCCATCCAGCGATATTTTTCCGCCGGTATAGTCGTAGAAGCGGGGCAGTAATTGCACCAGGGTGGTCTTGCCCGAGCCGGTGGAACCCAATAAGGCGATCACTTGACCGGGTTCAACTTTGAAATTGATGTCTTCAAGAGTATCGTCACCGGGTTCATACTCAAACTTTACGTTCTGGAAATCGAATTTGCCCTGAAGGTTACGGGCAGGTATGTAATCGCCTTCATCGAGAGGTTCGCGAGATTCTTTGATGATGTCCATCACGCGACCGTAGGATACCAGACCGGTGGAAGTTTGCACAATAATTCGTCCCAGGTTGCGCAGGGGAAAAATAATATAGACCACCAGGCCGGCGTAAGCGATGTACGTGCCTACGCTGATCTCGCCGTTGATGGCCATCAGTGCGCCGACGAGATAACCGGCAAGCATTTGTGCACCGCACAGGATATCCGAAAAAGGCCAGAAGAGGGAGTGCATGATGAGCAATTTTTTGCCGCGGATATATTTTTCCCAATTGTCTTTTTCAAACTTTTCGATCTCGTACTTCTGCCGTGAAAATGCTTTTACGACGCGTACTCCGGCGAGGTTCTCCTGCAGCGTGGTAGAAAGGATGGCTTCCTGTTCCTGGTAGGATTCATAGGCGCTTGACACTTTTTTAAAGAGGACGATGGATACGAGCAGCACGAAGGGAACTACGATGATTGAAATTAATGCAAGTTTGGTATTCAGGTTGAGCAGGGCGATAAAGTTGATCACAAAGAGCAGGATGATGCGACCGATGTTGATTGCCTGGTCGGAGAAAAAGCGGCGTAAGGCATCCACATCCGACGTACTGCGTTCGATCAGCTCACCGGTTTTTGTTTTGGAATGGTAAGTAAAGGTCAGGTGCTGAAGGTGATCATAGAGATAATTTCGCAGCCGGCGTGTGATACCTTCAGCAGTTTGAGATGAAAGCACACCGCTTAAGAAAGTAAAACCGCCTTCCGCCACAGCCAGGCCAACGAAACCGAGCGCGATCCAGGGTAATCCCACAGATCGAACATTGGAGACAAAATAAGTATCTACGAAATAACGCAAAAGCATATATGTCATGGTTTTGGCCAGGGCTGAGACACCCAGGCTGGCAACGGCACCAAAATAGCGCAAATGATAACCGCGCATCAGCCGGTAAATGCCGACGAGGCGGTTCTTGGAAATTGTTGATTGCAAGTCAATATCAAAAGTGGTCGATGCGTGTGACAAAATGAACCTCGATAAATTAAAAAAACACGAATGCAAATTATATACGATTTACATCATGCTTCGATGCGATTCTGGATCATGACCCCATATCGGGCTGGCAAAGCGGACAAATAAAAGAACTTGTGCTTCCTGTGCGGATCTTTATAATGGAGGAACCACATTTTGGGCAGGGGTTTCCCTCTCGATACCCGATCAGGATGTCTTCCATGGTGAAACCGCCTTTTTGACCAAACAGATCGGTTTCATAAAATGCACCATTCTTACTCAAACTGGGCAGGAGACCATCCTGAACAGCCTGGTAAAGTCCAGACCGCTCGCCGGCTGAAAGAGAAGAGACCAGGCGATTGGGATGCATTCCAGCAAGAAAGAGTATATCGTGAATGTAGGCATTACCGATTCCGGCGACTTTTGATTGGTCCAAAAGTAAGGATTTCACCCGGGTCTTTTTATTCTGCAGAAGAAGCAGTGCGTCAAAGTCTTCTAGAGAAAGGTCCAGGACGTTTGGACCCAATTTTGCGATCATGGGGATGTTGTTGATTTCTTCGTGCCTGGAAAAATATGCGTAACCAAACCACCAGAAATTTACCGCTAGGCAGGTTTCATCGAGGAAATCGAAAACCAGACGATATTTCTGCGGCATGTGACCACGGGTTGTAAGGAGAATTTCCCCACCCATTCCCAGGTTGAGCAGCAGCCATCCACGAGAAGTGTCCACCATGATCCATTTGCCGTGGTATGTAATTTTTCGTATCTCAGCCTTTTGAAGAGCAGCCTGAAATTCCTGCGGGGGGAGATTCAGGCACTTTGGTTGAAGAATTTCGATTGAAGTAATTACTTTGCCGATCATCACCGCGTGCATTTCGCGGGCGCGTGATGCAATTTCAGGTACTTCAGGCATATTCAACCTCCTGTTTCATCGTACAAATATTCTAACATAAATAAAATAATGGATTCGGGCAACGAAAAACATTAATTTGAATTTTGCCTTATAATAGAGTCACTATACTCGTTCCGGAAGGAGGATTTTATGGCAAGCGTATCGTTTAAAAATGTTGTAAAGAAGTTTGGTGACTTCACGGCAATTTCCGACATGAATCTCGAAATCGAAGACAAGGAATTCCTGGTTCTGGTTGGACCCTCGGGGTGTGGGAAAACCACAGCCTTGCGCTGTCTGGCAGGGTTGGAGGAAGTAACGGATGGGAAAATCTTTATTGGCGATAAGCTGGTCAATGATGTCCCTCCGAAGGACCGTGATATTGCGATGGTGTTCCAGTCGTATGCACTCTATCCGCATATGTCGGTATATGACAATATGGCTTTTGGCTTAAAAATGCGGAAACTACCCAAGGATGAGATCCAGCGCAGAGTGGAAAAATCGGCGAAAATCTTGGGCATTGAGAGTCTGCTCAAACGGAAACCAAGGGAACTTTCCGGCGGTCAGCGCCAGCGTGTTGCGCTTGGACGCGCGATTGTCCGCGAACCCAAAGTATTTCTTTTGGATGAGCCGCTTTCCAACCTGGATGCGAAACTGAGGGTGCAGACACGTGCCGAGATCAGCAAGATCCACCACCAGCTGGGAACTACATTTGTCTATGTTACCCACGACCAGACCGAAGCCATGACGATGGCAAACCGCATCGCGGTCATGAATAAAGGTGTATTGCAGCAACTGGATACCCCGCAGGTACTGTATGATAAACCTGCGAACCTTTTTGTGGCCGGTTTCATCGGTACACCTGCCATGAACTTCTTCAATATGAAACTGGTCAAAGAAGGCGATACGATCTTTGTGGATAACGGCGAGCACAAGATCAAAATTCCAAAAGAACGAAATGAGAAATTGAACCGCCTGGTCGGCAAAGAAATAATCTTTGGCATCCGCCCGGATGATATTCACAACCCCGATTTTTCACCTGCCGACATTCACGGTGAACGGGTAAAAGCCAAGGTGGACGTGGTTGAATTAATGGGTAATGAGATCCTGGTATACCTTGCCACCGACAAAGGCAACAATTTCGTAGGAAGAGTTGATCCTCGTTCCAGGTACCACATCGGCGAGACGGTTGAAGTGACCTTCAATATGGACAATTGCCATATTTTCGATCCTTCCGAGAATCCAGAAAACCCTGTTGCCATTAGATAATTCGAAATCGTAACGATCAATACACTGTAGCGCAAGAAGCGATCTTGCGCTACAGTTGTAAAAGCAGACTTTGGAAAGGAGTAAGCATGTATAAAATCGTCCTTTTGCGTCACGGAGAGAGCGCCTGGAATAAGGAAAACCGTTTTACCGGCTGGACCGACGTTGATTTGACCAGCAAGGGAGAAGATGAGGCGCGCAACGCCGGAATTTTGATGAAGGAAGCAGGATTCCAATTTGACATCGCGTATACCTCCGTACTTACCCGCGCCGTCCGCACGCTGTGGCTGGCGCTCGAAAAAATGGATCTATGCTGGATACCGATCGTCAATTCATGGCGGCTGAATGAACGCCATTACGGCGCTCTGCAGGGATTGAACAAAGCGGAAACTGCAAAAAAATATGGTGACGAACAGGTACACATCTGGCGCAGAAGTTATGATACTCGACCGCCGGCACTCACCGCCGATGACGAACGCTATCCAGGTCACGACCGCAGATACAAGGAATTATCTGCGGAAGAATTGCCGTTGACGGAATGTTTGAAAGATACCGTGGCCAGATTCCTACCGTATTGGTTCGATACGATCGTTCCTACAGTCAAGTCAGGAAAAAAAGTTCTCATCGTTGCGCACGGAAACAGCCTGCGCGCCCTGGTGAAATACCTGGACAATGTTTCTGACCAGGAAATCGTAGAGTTAAACATTCCAACGGGCGTTCCGCTGGTTTATGAGTTGGACGAGGAATTGAAACCGATCAAGAGTTACTACCTGGGCGACCCGGAGGAAGCCAAACGCAAGGCTGAAGCAGTCGCCAACCAGGCAAAGCAGAAATGATAAAAAACCGGTCGGAATTTCCGACCGGTTCATTTTTTAGTTGCTCCTTTGGGATATTCTTTGTCCCAGGATGCCGTACAAAACAGCGCCCACCAAGGTAAAAACGCCAACAAAGGTGAACGCATCCGACCATAACTTTTCAGGGAAGAGCCGGATCAGCGTATCGTTGATATAAAAGAGCCAGGTATCGGCTGTGAAAAAGATCGCGTGAAAATCCCGGAAGAGAGCGTCGAAATCGATCAGAATTGCCGCCAATGCGAGAAGAATAAAGAAAATCGTCAGCCAACCACCGAATGACACAGCTCTCCAAAACTTCTTTTTTGCATGAATGATTTGCGCAAAGACCCAAACAAGGAAAAGAAAGGCGATGATGGCGTACCAAACCTTTAAGGCGGCCTGAACCAGGACTTTTACATCCAGCATGTGACTTAATTCGCGGTCATTGTACAGTGCCGTGCCGTCATTGAATTTGAGGTCTTGCAGAAATTCAATTCCCTGGCGGTTGAACAGGTAATTCAATGAAATTTTTCCCCATTGGAGCCTGTCCTGGGTGGTAAACCCGAATTCATCGGGGGGAAAATTGCTGAGATTGTATTCATAATCCAGAAAGAAGGGATTCATGATGATCCTGGCGGAAGTCATGATAAGGAAAAAGGGGATCAGAATAGTAACCAGTACTCCCAATATGGAAAACAGTTTTTTCATTGCAGTTCCTCCATCCCGCCCGAAAGGATGAAATTGACGATGATCGAATTGGTCAGCTCTTCCACCGGGGCGAGGTCATCGGTAAAGACGGTGGTACTTTCCGGATTATCCTGCAATCCATCATATGTGGCGGCCATCACATCCAGCAGCAGCTGCGGGGTTGTGGGATCTTCTTTGAGATGTATGTAGTTTTCGAGAAAATTGTGCAAATCCGTTTTTTGCTTGGTGGCAAACAGGAGGGTGTTGAACGAGCCGGAAAGGTCCGAGATGTATATGGTGGGGAAAACCGTGCGAATGGTTGAGGCAAGCGCATCCACCAGCCGGCGGTCAGTGGGTCCGCGACCGATATTGATCACCATTACACCACGTTCGGAAAGATGGTCATAAACGACCTGAAAGAATTCCCGGGTAGTCATATGCCAGGGGATATATGGCGGCCGATAGGCATCCACGCTGATGATATCGTACTGTTTGTCACTCTTTGAAAGAGCCCAACGCCCATCTTGAACGATGACATTCAAGTTGGGATCATCCATGTCAAAATACTGCCTGCCGACCTCAACAATTTTTGGATCGATCTCGATCCCGTCGATGCTGACATTGGGAAAAACCGCAAGAGCTTCACGGGCAGTCGTGCCGGCTGCCAGCCCCAGGATGGAGATATTTTCAATGGATGCGGGTTCAACCGGCGCGGGGTTAAAGAAAGGCGCTGAAAGCACCTGCTCCCAGGGGCCATTGAAATTCAATTCCGTGGGATGATAGATGGAATGAATCCCCTGACCTTCGTTCAGGCGCAGCAGGCGGTACTCCCCCTCCTGCAAAACCTGGATATAGTTGTAACTGGACTCGCCTTCATAGGCCAGGCCAGGGGTGGATTTGTCTGTACCCGGTGTGCCGAAAAAGAACAGGGCGATGATGATCACCGGCATCCAAAGGTGCGGCAGCGAAAGCTTCCAGCCGCCAACGAGTTGGAGACCAATGAATGCAAAAACCATGAGGCTCAAACTGAGAATGAGGAAGGTGCGATAAGTACCCACCGTGGGAATGAGTACCAGAACCGGAAGGAAGGTGCCGATGAAGGAGCCCATGGTTGAAACGGCGTAGATCCTGCCGGAGATCTTGCCGGCGCTTTCGCGATCCTCGATCGATAATCGAATGGCGAAGGGGGAAATCGTACCCAGCAATGTGACGGGAACGATGAAGAGGATCATGACAGAAATGAAGGAACCGATCAGCACACCCAGTTCAAGGGCATCGAAGGCATTGGACGCCATGCGCAGGATCGGACGCGACGAAAGAGGGATCAACCCTACAGCAAATGACGCCCACGCCAGGATTTTGAATAATGTACGGTAGTTGGGAGACCGGTCTGCCCAGGCGCCGCCGATGAAGTAACCGGCTGTCAAATAGATCAGTATCAACCCGATAATGCTTGCCCATACCAGGTTACTGGTACCAAAGTAATTGCCCAACAGGCGGGAAGCGGCGAATTCCACCGCAAGCGACGTCATACCGGCGACAAAGACAACCACGTAGATGTATTTTCGCATTTGTTGATTATACTTGATTCGATTGCGGACAGCTCCGGGTTGTATAATAGAAAAAAGGCGAGGAAAAAATGCGTTTATTGAGTGTCGCGGCAATGAAATCTCTGGAAGACGCTGCCAATGGGGCGGGGTATTCCTATGAACAAATGATGCAGAATGCGGGGATGGGAGTTGCGAAAAAGATTCACTCAAAGTATTTCAAAAAGGGGAACAGGGCAGCGCTGGGGCTGGTGGGGAGCGGCAACAACGGCGGCGATACTCTTGTGGCGCTGACCGAACTCAGGAAATGGGGGTGGCAGGTTGGTGCACTTTTATTCAAGGAACGAAAAAGTGAAGATCCATTATTTAAATCCTTCCTGGAGGTCGGCGGGAACCTGGTCAAGCCAGGCGATGTGAATCTCAGAGGCTATACGGATTTTGACAGCGGGATCCTGCTGGATGGAGTATATGGAACCGGATTCCACCTGCCTATGGCGAAACACGACGAAGAAATCTTAAAGATCATCCAGGCGCAATTGCCGCACTTTATCGTTGTTGCAGTGGATTGCCCATCCGGTGTGGACTGCCAGAGCGGAGAAGCGGCAGAGGCAACGTTAAGAGCGTCTCTGACGCTTTGCCTGGAAGCGGTCAAGCCCGGGTTGATCACTCCGACCGGGTTGCCTTATTGCGGAGAGATCGAGACGGTCGACCTGGGATTGATAAAATATTCGCCAAAGGAAAGCATGGATGTTGAAATGGTCGTGGGCATCGAGGATGTTCGAAGATTGATTCCCAGGCGGGGCGAATTTTCACACAAAGGGACCTTTGGTAAAACAATGGTTGCAGGCGGATCGGTGAATTACCCCGGCGCCCCCATCCTGGCCAGCCGCGGCGCATATGCCGTGGGCACGGGGTTGGTGCAAACCGCGGTACCCGAAGCGGTATACCTGGCGGCTGCAGCATCCAATCTTGAATTGACCTGGTTGATCCTGGACGATACGGATGGGGTCATTGCAGAAACTGCGGCGGACACACTGAGGGATTATGCAGGGCGATCCCAGTGCATGGTGCTAGGTCCGGGTGTGGGCAGGGAGGAAACTACCACCCGGTTCATCCATAAATTGCTGTTTATGGCGCCTGAAAATGGCAGAAACATCCCGGTTGGATTTGTTGGCGTTGGAAACGGAAAAGTAAAAAAGGAAAAACTTGTCTTACCCCAAATGGTGATCGATGCAGATGCGCTGACGCTGATAGCCCGTGAAAAGGATTGGGTGCAAAAGATCCAAACCAAGGTCGTCCTTACACCGCATCCCGGGGAGATGGCAACACTCACCGGATTACCTGTGGATGAAATTCAGACCCATAGAGTTGAAATTGCCAGAAGATATGCCCGACAATGGAAACAGACTGTGGTTTTGAAGGGCGGTTTGACCGTGATTGCCGGTGAGGATGGAAAGATTGGAATCATCCCGGTGGCGACTTCAGCACTGGCCAAAGCAGGGACTGGAGATGTGCTGGCAGGCATGATCGGGGGATTAATGGCGCAGGGGCTGCCTACATGGGATGCTGCCGTGACAGGCGCCTGGATCCATGCGCAGGCGGGACGACTGGCAGGCAGGAGGATGGGGGCCAATGAATCCGTCCTCGCCAGTGATGTGCTTCGATCGATTTCAGAGGTGTACCGAAGAATTCATGCGGGAGAATAAAAGAACCTCCATTTGAAAGTGGAGGTTCTTCGTTAATCGCAAAATAGCTATTCAGCCGTTTTCTTTGGTTTTGCAGCAGGCTTATCACCTTCCAACATGACCTGACCTTTTTTTAATGTGTCTGCAGCCAGAGTCTGGGCTGATTTCAACAAGGACTGTGCTTTTGCAGCCGCTTCGTTGGCAGCGATCTCGGCTTTTTTATAGGCTTCTTCGGCAGTCTCGGCGGTCTTGTCTTTCAGTTCAATAGCTTTTTCCTTGATGACAGTACGAGTCTCTTCACCAGAGGCCGGGGCATACAAAAGGCTGACGACCGCGCCAGTGATCCCACCAACCAAAAAACCAACAAGGAACGCTCCGAAATTATCTTTGTCTGACATGTCTGCTCTCCTTTTATTTTTTCCTTCCAAATAATCCGATGAGATCCAATAACTTTTTTGCTCCTGCCACGGAACTGTTAACCTTTATGACAGGATTGGTTAGATTCTCGCTAAGAAAGGCGGTTGTGCCTTTCAAAGTATTAACTGTATCGCTGGTCGACTTTAAGATCGGTTTGATCTCATTTTGCAGAAGATTGATCAACGATGCCAGTTGAACCACGAGGATGATCAAGGTTACGCCGATAACGATCGATTCCAATGCCATCAGGATGATGAAAATATCCCGCACCTTGCCTGTAGTATCTCCCCCTGCTCTGGCGAGGAATACAATCCCGGTCACGATCAAACCGAGGATTGCAACTCCAAGGACGATGACCATCCAGAGTTTGCTTGATTTACCCGAAGCAGGCTGATCCCCAGAAATTTCTCCGGTCTCAGTATTTGGTGAGGAGGGTTCGTAATCGGTCATAGTGAAAATATTATAGCATATACCATAAAACTGAAAGAATTTATTGATTTACTGCTGCTTTGTCAAATCTACAACCTGATCTACATTAAAAATTGTTTTGGGTGAGTTTCCCTCTTGACGTATATATACTAAATAGTATACTATATACCATCTGGTATATCAAAGGATACTTATGGGAAATAAAACAAAGCTCGAACACGAAAACGCAGGACGCATCCTCGCAATTGCCTGGGAACTCTTTCAGCAAAAGGGGTATAGAGGCGTTACAGTGGACGAAATTTGCGAGCGCTGCAACTTGACGAAACCAACGCTCTATTACTACTTTAACGACAAGGAAGACCTGTTCGTTCAGGTTTTGCAACGCCAATTGATGCGCTTCCACGACGTGCTTCAGCAACCAGGCGATATCGAAGACCACCTGAAGCAGATGGCGGCCGCGGTGCTGGAGAATTTCCAAACCCAGTACACTGTATTGCTGCACGATCGCGAGCATATTAAAAAACCGGAAAACTTGAAAGCCGTGAAAGACGCATTCCGCGGTTACCTGTTCAACCCGCTACGCTCAATTATGCAATCTGGGTTGGACAACGGCAGCCTGCGCGGGCGCAACCCCGAGATGCTCACCTTGATGTTTCTCGGGGTCATTAACAACTTTATCAACCGCGCAGAAGTAACTGGAATGGACAACCAAGCGTTGGCTGAAGAACTAACGAAACTGTTCCTTGAAGGAGTATCCAAGAAATGAATACTACATTTATCGTATTCTTTGAATCGGGTTTCAATATCATATATCTGGCATTAGTGTGGACCCTGGTGGTGTTAATGACCCGGCAAATCGGTTCGGTTGCCGAGAAAGACCGTCCGGCAGCAGGATTGATCCGCGTTGCTTTACTCCTGCTCGCCGCAGGAGATACCGGCCATGTGGGTTTCCGCGTTCTGGGTTATTTGCTGGGCGGGCTGGATACACGGGTGAATGTCCTCGGATCACCGATGAGCCTTGCCGGTTTGGGCACCCTCACCACATCGTTCACCGTCACCTTGTTTTATATGATCCTGGTTTTTGTGTGGCGGAAGCGCTATCAGAAGGGCAGCAATGGATTGACCAGCTTGTTACTGGCGGCGGGCCTGGTTCGATTAATTATGATGGCACTCCCCGGGAATGACTGGGCGGCAGTTGCAGCCCCACAGCCCATGAGTATCTATCGCAACATTCCCTTTATGATCCAGGGGTTGGGCGTCATGGGGCTCTTCCTGTATAGTGGATACGGCGAGGAGGATAAAACTTTCCGAACCATCGGGTGGATGATCCTGGTATCATTTGCCTTCTATTTGCCGGTCATTTTCTTTGCGCAGCAAGTGCCGCTGCTTGGAATGCTCATGATCCCAAAAACATGCGCGTATCTGGTTGTGGCGTGGGTAGCATATCGCGACATGTGGCATCCAAAGGGGATCAATAAAAATCGCACCGGGATCAATGTCGAAGGCCATCAGCCTGCATAAATCCAAAAGGGTCGATGGTCATATGATGGGCGTAACTGGTTTGAATTAAACAACAAAATCGAGGAGAGACAGCAGGATGGACGACAACGCGGAAGGAATGGAAGCAAACTCCAAATTTATTAATTGGCTCAGGCAGATCAATCCAGTGGTTCCAAAATGCTGGTTATTATTGGTTGCAGGTTTAATGTGGACAGGTGTGGGAATACTGTTAATCTCTTTGGCGGTAACCTGGCTGCTGATGACACCTTCCTTGGCATCCCTATTGATCGGCGTTTTAGGTGTTGGCATAGGCATCATCGCCAATCGCTTCCAGTTCACCCATCTTGCCGTGAAGAACATCAAACGCATCCTCTCTTTGAAGGATAAGGCCAGCGTTTTTTCATTCCAGGCTTGGACCGGATACCTGATCATCGCGGTCATGATGACCACAGGTATATTGTTAAGGAACTCATCAATCCCGAAACTGTACCTGGCAGTGGTCTATCTTGGCATTGGAAGCGCGTTATTTTTAGCAAGCACGAACTATTACAAACATTTCTTCCATTTTGGCAAATCCAAAGATCAATGAGCCATCACCGGGAAGTGGATTTATATACAATTATTTATGAAACAAGTCAAAATTTGCGGTGGTGGTGAAATTTCCCGTACGGGAAAGGGATGAATAATTTTTAATCCAGCCAACTTTGGAAATTCATCCATAATACCTACTCCTTGCGGTGAATAGGCAAAAATTCAATTGTAAATGGCAAGGTTGGGGGGTCATTACGATAATGCCGGGTGTTTCTGTTTTAATCTTCATAAAAAAATTCCATGGCCCCTGATTAAATGAAGACTTCAAATAACTGGTTACTCGTGGTTGGGTAAATTGATCATCAGAGAAAACCGGTTAGAATAAATATATCCTCGCCGACGCCGTCATCCAGCCAAGATGAACGTGTCGGCGGTTTTTATTAGCTGAGAACAGCGTAATTGACATTACTATTTGTTGTTACATGAGGTGAAGAATGACTGAAGAACGTAAAAAAAATGATGAGAAAACGCAGAATATGGATCATTTCTCAATGCATCACTCAAGCATGGAGCACGTGCATCAAATGCCTGATATGGTGGAAATGGAACACGAACACAGGAAGAAACCGGAGGGTCACGACGCTCATGCCGGTCATGTGTTGAACATGAAAGAATTAGAAATGGGAGGGCATACTGAACATAATATGTCCAAGGATCATGGCGGACATGAAGATCACGGCGCACATGTGGATCATTCCGGACACGAGCAAATGTTTCGACGCAAGTTTTGGGTATCGCTGATTCTCTCCCTGCCGGTGCTGCTTTTTAGCCAGGGTTTCCAAGATCTGTTGGGGTTTTCAATGCCAGTTTTTCCTGGCTCGCCCTGGATCACGCCCGTCCTTGCAGTAATCGTCTTTATTTATGGTGGTCTGCCTTTTATCAAAATGGCAATCCCTGAATTACGCAACCGTCAACCGGGCATGATGACCTTGATTTCCCTGGCCATCATCGTCGCATTTGTTTATAGTGTGGCCTCTTTGTTCTTGGTGAACCAAATGGATTTTTTCTGGGAACTGGCGACATTGATTGACATCATGCTCCTAGGGCATTGGATCGAAATGCGTTCCATCCGCCAGGCGTCAGGTGCTCTTAACGCCCTGGCCAAGTTGATGCCCGACACTGCAGAACGTATTGATGCGAATGGACATTCGGCGAAAGTGGCTGTGTCTGAACTAAAGCTCGGAGATCTACTGCTAGTTCGTCCAGGATCCAGCATCCCAGCGGATGGCGTTGTGGAGGACGGCGAGTCGGCAGTGAACGAATCCATGATCACCGGCGAGTCGAAGCCGGTCCACAAGCACCCCAGTGAAAAGGTAGTGGGAGGTTCGATGAATGGGGATGGCAGCCTGCGCGTACGTGTGATAGCCACAGGTGACCAGACTGCGCTCGCCGGCATTATGCGCCTGGTGCAGCAGGCTCAGATGTCTAAGAGCAGAACGCAACTGCTAGCTGACCGCGCGGCCGGGTGGTTGTTCTACATAGCGTTGGGCACCGCTGTGATCACTGCCATCGCCTGGACGATTGGGGTTGGGTTTAACGTAAAAGTTATTGAGCGGGTGGCCACCGTTCTGGTGATCGCCTGCCCACATGCTTTGGGTCTTGCAATCCCGCTGGTGGTGGCGATCACCACAGCAATGGGTGCCAGTAATGGCATCCTGGTGCGCGACCGACTGGCGCTTGAAGCAGCGCGCGAAATCAACACTGTCATCTTTGATAAAACGGGAACGCTGACAGAAGGGCGTTTTGGGGTCGTAGGGATCGAATCCACGGATGAAATCAATCCTGACGAAGCCCTAGCATTGACTGCCGCCGTTGAAGGCGATTCTGAGCACACCATCGCCCAAGGCATCCGTCGATCGGCCCAGCAAAAAGGACTGGATCTACCCTTAGTGCAGGACTTTGAAGCTATCAAAGGACGTGGGATCCACGCCAAGTTGAATGGACATGACATTTACGTTGGTGGCCCTCGTTTGCTGGAAATGCTGAACACCACCTTGCCCGAATCCCTGTCAAATTTTGATCAGGCAGCCGGTGCTAAAGGGCAAAGCGTTGTGCACCTTGTTCAGGATGGCAAACCCCTGGCATCGCTTGCTCTTGCAGATGTGATCCGCCCGGAGAGTCATGAAGCCATCCAACGGCTGCATGAGATGGGCGTGCAGGTGGCTATGCTGACTGGCGACAGCCAGGCAGTGGCTAAAGCGGTGGCTGGCGAACTGGGCATCGATACCTATTTTGCCGAGGTGCTGCCTGAAAACAAGGATCAGAAGGTGATCGAACTGCAGAAGCAGGGACGGCGCGTGGCGATGGTTGGAGATGGCGTGAATGATGCCCCGGCGTTAACTCGCGCAGATGTGGGTATTGCCATTGGCAGCGGAACGGATGTGGCTGTGGAAAGCGCTGGCATCATTCTGGTGAGATCCAACCCGCTGGATGTAGTCAAGGTAATCGAACTGAGCCGGGCAAGCTACCGCAAGATGCGCCAGAACTTGATCTGGGCGGCGGGGTACAACGTAGTCGCCATTCCTCTGGCAGCCGGAGTGTTGGCACCGTGGGGCATCTTACTCTCACCCGCTGTTGGTGCCATTTTAATGTCGCTGAGCACAGTTATTGTGGCTATCAATGCTCAGTTACTGCGCACGAAGCGATTGTGATTCCTGCATTTATAATGTCTTAAAAGGAAGAGTTCTGTGTTGGCTCAAATGTCTATGCCCATATTAATTTCCAAAATTCTGTCATCGCCGCGTCCAGATGTAAATTCAAGAATGTATATAGATTACTTTCATTCTGGAATGGGTATGGTCTTATAAAAGAAACAAATAATTTTCATATGAAATGAGTACGCAGATTTATTTGAAAGTTACTGAATCGCGTAGGTGTCCTGCGGTCAAAGCGCCTTCGAAAAAATAAGTGGGCATAGATCAGATTCATTTTCTGCAAGGTGATTTCCGGTCAAAGTCAACCAATTTGATTCTTTTTGGTCTTCATGTTAAACTTAACGATTGCCATGTTAATTAATGTCTTTTTGAGCCTGGTTTTTATCTTCGAATCCCTGGTTTCGGTTCCTTTTGTAACCCCGGGATTATATATCACGTTCCCTGGAAGCGGCTCAAATGTAGACGGTATCGTCGAAATTAGAGGAAGCGTGCCGGTACCAAATTTTGCATCAGCTGAGGTTGCTTATGCTTACGCGGATGCAGGGGAGACGAATTGGTTCCTGATTACCAAGCTCGACCATGCCGTGCAGGATGATATCCTGGGAAGATGGGATACGACGACGATTACTGATGGTACATACCAACTCAGGTTATCCGTCACGCTCACCAATGGTTCGGTGAATGAGGTTGTCATCAAAGACATTCATGTGTCAAACTATACTCATTCAGACAGTACAGCAATGCCTGTACTGACGGCTGCCACGCAGGGGGTGGCTACATCAGCATCGACAACTGCACCCGGTTTTAAACCGACCAATATTCCAGCCAATCCTGCATCGATGGACAACGGTCAAATTCAAACAAGTATTGCCACGGGTGTTTTGTTTTCCATCCTCCTGTTGGTTATGTTGGCAATATATAATGTGATGCGCAATGCGCAGAAAAGAAGGTAAGAGGTTCTTTTGGCTTTCCTCAGACATTTTTCGAAAAAAGAAAACAAACCGTTGGATGAACCAACATTGACGTACATGATCGTGGGACTTGGAAATCCAGGACGGGAGTACCGCGAAACGCGCCACAATATTGGATTCATGGTGGCAGATGTCTTTGCCTCCAGGCATGGGATCCAATTATCCAGGGTTCAGAATAAAGCAATCCTTGGCATAGGCAGCTTTGCGGACAAAAAAATCATCCTGGTGAAACCCCAGACCTTTATGAACCTGTCGGGGCAGGCTGTTTCAGCACTGGTCAGGTTTTATAAGATACCCATCGAGAACTTGATCGTCGCACACGATGATGTCGACCTTCCCTTAGGCACGATCCGTATGCGGCCGGGCGGCGGTTCGGCCGGTCAAAAAGGGGTCAATTCGATCATCGAGCGCCTGGGATCGCAGGACTTCCCCCGTTTACGTATGGGTGTGGGGCGTCCTCCCGGCCAAATGGACGCGGCAGGATATGTTTTACTGCCTTTCCACAAGAACGAAAAGGACTTGATTTCCGAATTCCTTGTACGGGCGGCAGATGCCCTGGATTGTTTTGTAGAATATGGCCTGGAAACGGCCATGAACCGTTTTAATATTAATAATCAAGGCTCGAATGCTTGATGTCATCAGGAATCACCCGGGTTACCAGAAATCCCTGGAATTAATAAAGAACAATTCACTGAAATCCGGACTGGGATTGCAGCGCTCTGCGCGTTTGCCAGTGGTTGCTGCACTGGCGCGGGATCTGAATGTACCTGTACTTCTACTGACCGACCGGACTGACCGGGCGCTGTTGATGTTCGATGAATTGAATTTCTGGCTTCCGGATGCCACGCGATATCTTTTTCCAGAACCTACACCGATGTTCTACGAACAAGCATCCTGGGGCAGTGTTACTCGTCGCGACCGCCTTCTGGCGTTAGGTGCCTTAATACAGTATCACATCCCCGGCAGACAGGAAACGAAACAGCCGATCGTGATCGTTGCTCCGCTGCGCGCGGTGATGACACGCACGATGCCGAGAAGAGATTTCATCCTCGCCACCAAAACCATAAAGGTCAATCAACACCTCGAGCCGGAGGCGCTGCAGCGGGAGTGGATGCGCCTGGGTTATGAAAATGTGGATGTGGTAGTCGATCACGGGCAGTACTCCCGACGCGGCGGCATCCTTGATATTTGGACGCCGGTGGAGAGGTACCCCGCCCGCATCGAGTTCTTTGGCGATGAAATCGATACGCTGCGCCAATTCGACCCGGCTACGCAACGCACAGTGAAAAACCTGGATCAATTGCAAATCTCCCCCGCGAGAGAATACCTGGTTCAGACAGGAAGCGAACACGATGAAGAAGGGGAGGAAGTGGATGAGTTTCAAATCCCGGTCCTGCATCAAGCACCTTCCACTATTCTCGATTACCTTCCCAAGAATGCACTCGTGCTGGTGGATCATCTCACGAACATCCAGAGCTTTGGGGAAGAGATCGAGACCCAGGCGCTGAAGAACCGCGCTGAAAGCGTGCAGGAAGGGATCATCGCGGAAGATTTTCCTGTACCCTACATCTCCTGGTCGGAAATCGTGGATACCGTACAAACCCGGCGCTGGGTGGAACTGGCAAGCAGCTCGGAGGAGTATCCCGGCACATTGGGTTCCTTGTTTACACCCGGCGCGAGGTACGCTGGCTATCTTCAATCTTTTATGGAGCAGCTTGTCAAGTACTGCCAGTCTGGCGAGACAGCGGTGATCGTTTCACGGCAACTTTCGCGCTTAAAAGAGATCTGGCTCGAGTATTCCTCTGGCTGTGAATCAGGGCAGATCATTTTCCAGGAAGCCACCCTGGGTGAAGGCTGGGATCTGGCGCTGGAAGACGGCAAGGCATACCACTTTATTACGGATGGAGAGATCTTTGGCTGGGAGCGACCGGCCCCGCGTGCCAGGATCAAGGTCAAATATGCCGCCCCTGAATCGGATTTTGCCGACCTCAAGGTGGGTGATTGGGTGGTGCACGTCGATTACGGCATCGGGAGGTTTGCCGGCCTGGTGCGGCGTACGCTGGAAGGTACCGAGCGGGAATTTCTGCTGGTGGAATATGAAGGAGGGGATCAACTGTATGTTCCCATCCACCAGGCAGACCGCTTGAATCGATATATTGGGACGGATGGGGATCAACCTCGTCAGACACGCCTGGGCGGAAACGAGTGGCAGCAGACCAAGCAAAATGTACGCGAGGCAGTCATCGAAGTTGCCCAAGATCTGCTTGAACTCTACGCGAAGCGTCAATCTGCTGAAGGTTACGCTTTCAAACCCGATACACCCTGGCAGCAGGAACTCGAAGCAAGTTTTCCGTATATAGAAACCGATGACCAGATGAAGGCCATCATCGATGTCAAGCAAGATATGGAAACGCCGCGCCCAATGGACCGCCTGCTGTGCGGGGATGTTGGTTATGGTAAAACCGAAGTTGCCTTACGTGCTGCATTTAAAGCCCTTATGGATGGAAAACAGGTTGCGGTTTTGGTTCCCACCACGGTACTGGCTCAGCAGCATTACGATACTTTCCGGCAGCGTTTGGCGCCTTTCCCGGTCGCGGTCGAAATGTTATCGCGCTTCCGCAATCCCAGGGAGCAGGACGAGATCATTCAAAAATTGCTCCTGGGAGAGGTGGACATCGTCATTGGGACACACCGCCTGCTGACCTCCGACGTGGTTTTCAAAGACCTTGGATTGGTGATCATCGATGAGGAACAGCGCTTTGGCGTCACGCATAAGGAGCATTTTAAAAAACTACGCACAGAGGTGGACGTGCTGACATTGACAGCAACGCCGATCCCGCGTACGTTGTACATGGCATTGACGGGAGCGCGGGACATCTCGGTGATCAACACCCCACCGGCTGAGCGATTGCCGATCATCACCCACATTGGACCTTATTCACCCAAGATCGTGAGGCAGGCAATTCTGCGTGAAATGGATCGCGGCGGGCAGGTATTCTTTGTCCATAACCGGGTGCAGACCATCGATGCGATGCGCCATCACCTGGAAACGCTGGCTCCCGATGCGAGGATCGCCATCGCTCACGGGCAGATGAGGGAGGATGAACTTTCCCAAGTAATGAAGAGATTCAGCAGCGGCGAGGTGGATGTACTCTTGTGTACCTCGATCATTGAATCCGGATTGGATATTCCGAATGCAAACACGCTGATCGTCGACCGCGGAGATGCATTTGGCCTGGCACAGCTATATCAACTGCGCGGCAGGGTGGGACGGGCAGGTCAACGGGCATACGCATATTTCTTTAAGCACAGAAAAAAGTTACCCACGCCTGAAGGACAGGAGCGGTTGGAGACGATCGCGGAGAATGTTCAACTGGGTGCAGGGTATTCGATCGCCATGCGCGACCTGGAGATGCGCGGAGCCGGCGATATGCTGGGAACCCGGCAATCGGGGTATATTGCATCGGTGGGTTTTCATCTCTATACACGAATGCTGGCGCAGGCGGTGCAGCAGATGCGTTCCATCACCTCGGATCAAAAAGGAATGGAAAAGGCATTTGGAAAGGGTGCAGGGTACGTGCCCGTAAGTGTCGACTTGCCCCTCGCAGTTGGTATTCCGATGGGATATATTCCAGATCAATCGTTGAGATTGCAATTATACCGGCGCATGGCGCACATCGAGGAGATTTCCGAACAAGAACAATTGCAGGAAGAATTCATCGACCGTTTTGGTCAGCCGGTAGAAGAAGTCAACAACCTATTTTATCAACTCAAGGTCAAACTGCTGGCAGCAAAGGCTGGATTGGTTTCCATCACGGTGGAGGCAGACCAAATCGTGCTGCGCTTTCCACCACTCCCAACCGGCGTTTC
>DAOUGM010000141.1:0-4570 GCA_034428895.1 Anaerolineaceae bacterium | reverse complement strand
GGTTCGAGGGCGTTAATCGCGTCTACTACCGTGACCATTTTGGCGATGGAGCGTTTGTGCTGGTCGCCGGCGAGGAGGCTGGTAATTTTCTTAAACATAAGGCGGAGTATCCTTTGGTGTGTTCTGGCGGGTTATAATGCCAAATTTTTATTATAGCACAGCGGGTTTTTGGGGAAGCCGGGCGTAAAGGGGGGAGGATTCTGAACGACGCGAAGAATCCTCCCGATGACGATAAACGCTGATGGTACTGCTTACCAGGCAGATCACCGCGCTGCGCTCGCGATGACGGGATTGCTGTCTTCCTGCCGCGCACGGTCTGGAGACCGGCGAGAGCAAACATGAGGAGACCGATACGATTAGATTATCGTAATTGTAAATGTTGGATTTTTGGATATACTTTAATAGAGTAAAAAAAGAGGAAAAAATGAAAAAACCATCCAGATTAGTAAGTGTCATTGATATCATTTTAGCTCATATAAATTTTGGTATCGTGCCGCAGTTTCCACTAAAGGTGGAACAATCGGGCATGGCACTATCCTCTCCTAAAAGTGACATGGTCTTTGCGTTTATTCCCCTCTATATACCAAGTTGCTCAGAAAAAAGAAATCTGTTATCTAAATCTACCGGTACCAGAATGTGTTGTGTTCTTTACCGTTTCTCTCTTTCCAACCAAAGTTTGTTAGCTGTGAGGTAAAATAAGTTAAATAGCATTTTGGGGTGGGTTTATTTTTACTTATGAAACTTAACCCATAATTGTTAAGGAGGAATTTTAAAATGTCCGAATTAATAGGATATTACTCTTTGGAACAAACAAATGATAAGAAAGGGTATCTTGGTGCGATCTTAGTAATTGATAAGAAGGGAATTCCACAAGAATTCCGCGTCACACACTCAATCAAACCAACTGTCATTCAAAAGCAGTTATATGGAGAATCACTGGTTGAATATATTGGTGTAACACTTTGTGGTCTTCCCCTCTATAATTCATTAAAAGTCAAACCCAAAGCACTTATTGTCAATCAAAAAATATTATTGGGAATTGGTGATGAAATCAACTGTTTCGTCGCTTTTGCCAAAAATCCGGGTGAAACATACGTTTTGGGTGAAAACCACGATGAGGAGACTGGCAAAATCACATCTGATAATGGTTTATTCAAACCTCTCTTTGTTAGTTACCCTCAGAACTATGACCAGCAAAAGGAATTGGATAGTCAGGAGTATTTACAGGGATTCGCGACCTCTGTGGATATTTTGGAGCCATTCAAGCGAATTAAAACGGCTCTGGATGCGCTGGCTGAGCAAGAAAATCAATTTCGTTAGTAGCCATTCCTAGTAACCCGTGCCTTCGAATTTTGTTTTATGGGTTAGAAAACTTGCACCTTTCCCGCAGGTTAGTATCGAGGAAATCGAGATACCACACCATGGTGGGATTTTTGATTATCAAGCCGCCTCACTTATTATTGATTTACCATTATTCGAACCTACCAGGGTTTCACTCGACTATTTAAATCGAAAAAAACTAGAAATATCAGAAGATCTCAGTCTCTCTATGTTTTTTGAGAATCTTGTGAGAGACGTTATACCATTAACACCTCTCGTGGCCCCCAGCATTGATGAATTTTCAACAAGTATTAGACCTGAAATCCCAACGGAAGATCGTTTTATAAAATTACCTTTCCCGCGTATCAAAGGTCATTCCTACGCCGATGACGAACTACACGAGGGGGGACAAATCGCATTACCTTTTGATGCCAATGGAATAGACAGAACCATTTGTCGTCATGGAAATCCCTGGAATGCATGCCCTCAGTGTGATGCCGAGGATGACCATCGAAGAGAGCGGGAAAGAACACAATTACTTGAAGGAAGGTCCTTAGACATTTTTCAGTTATTGCGTCCGATATTAATGCCTCCCTTCGAACAGATATTAGAGGGGCAAGAGTTTTTCACTCCCATTTTTAGACCAAAGCCTTATCAGGTGGCAGGGATAAAGTTCCTGATGAGCCATGAAAATGCTCTACTAGGAGATGAAATGGGACTTGGGAAGACAATCCAAGCTATCATAGCAATTCGAATATTGATGCGCAAGGGTAAGGTCAATAATGTATTAATCGTATGTCCTGTCTCATTATTAGGAAATTGGAAAAAAGAATTATCAGACTGGGCACCAGAGTTAAACGTTATCAGGGTTAGAGGTACTCAAAACCAACGAGCTGCGCTATGGCAGACCAGGTCCATGGTACATCTCGCCTCTTACGAGAGTCTTAGAGAAGATATCGAAAATGGTTATATTACCCGGACCGGCTTCAGCGCAATCATCCTCGACGAAATACAAAGAATCAAAAATCCTGAGGCAAGGATTTCTCAAGCGGTTAGAAGACTAGATTCAACTTATCGCTGGGGTCTTTCTGGGACCCCATTGGAGAATAGGGTTGAGGATGTCGTTGCCATTTTCAAATTCATCAAGCCCGACCTCCGTTTTCCATATCCTGATAACCCCGCATCAGTAAAGGAACTGATAAAGTCGTATGTTCTCAGAAGAAGAATTCAAGACGTCGAAGTTGATTTGCCAGAAAAGCAAGTTAATGAATTTTGGCTTGACTTAAATGAAGAGCAACAAACTGCCTACGATAATGAATATACAAGGGCAAAAGAAGAAATTCGCATTCGAGGAGCAGGTAATCGGATATATATCTTTTCGTTGATTAATCGACTTAAATTGATCTGCAATGAAGAGGAAACTTCAGGTAGTTCATGTAAGAAGGATTTTGTAATAGACCGATTGGAAAGTTTACTCCCAGAAGAGAAAGCGATAATTTTTTCGCACTTTCCTGATCTAACCTTAGAAAAATTAAAAATTACCTTAGCTAACTACAATCCGGAATTATATTCGGGTGAGCTCAACCAACGTCAACGTGATAGTGTTATTGATCGTTTTATTAATAACGAAAATTCGAGAGTCCTATTGATTTCACTTCGAGCAGGTGGCGTAGGACTTAATTTACAGGTGGCAAATCACGTTTTTCATTTCGATCATTGGTGGAATCCAGCAACAACAAGACAAGCTGAAGGCAGAGCGTATAGAATTGGCCAAAGTCGGACGGTTTTCATCTATGATATTTTCACTAACGGAACGATTGAGGAGAAAATATATAACATACTCGCAAAAAAGCAGGAATTATTCCAAATGGTGATTGATGATTTAACTACCGAAACGGTATCTGGTAACCTTACGGATGAAGAATTATACAGCCTGTTTGACCTTAAACCACCTAGGCCGATTGCACATTTTGAAGAAATTAATTCTCCTGAGAAGATCAAGGAAAAAATCAGACTCTTGTCTGCTTCTGAATTCGAATCACTTATTGGGAAAGTGTTTGAAAAAAAAGGTTATTCCGTCCAGGTACGCGGTGCTCCACATGATGGGGGCGTGGATATAACAGCAACAGGATCAACTAGGATGGGTATTGAAAGGTTATCTATTCAATGTAAGCATTATTATAATGGCACGGTCGGACCTGAGGTCGTGCGTGAAGCCATTGGAACCCACCGATTAGAAAATACAAATCGATTTTTCCTCGTAACCTCAGGGGTCTTTTCTCAGGAAGCAAATAGGGCAGCCCAGATTGGAAACATCGATTTGATGGATATAAGCACAGTTATTGGGGAAATTATCAATCTAAATCTTGATATATAAATATTTAACTCGAACATTCCTGCATATTCGATGCAAGAACCAAGATCTTGACCGCCCAATGAAATTAACTAAATAGTCAAAAAAAAGGAGCTCAGCTCCTTTTTCTCATTCATAGGGCGGGTGGGGGTCGAACCCACACAGTGTCTCCACCGACGGATTTTAAGTCCGTTGCGTCTGCCTATTCCGCCACCGCCCCATTTCTATGCTTCAATTCTACCACCACAGCCAAAAATCCTGAACACGTTTTCCGTTTTTCGGGTACACTCATCCGAAGGTAATCATGAGCACTCCACGCGGCAGAAACCTGAACACCCTTTTCCGGCGCATACCTGCCTTCGCGCTGGGCGCAATCCCGAACGTCCGCATCCGCGGCGTCAGCATGGATTCGCGCACAATTCAGCCGGGCTGGCTCTTTGCCGCCATCAAAGGTGAAAGCGCGGACGGCTACAATTACATTCCACAGGCAATTGCCAACGGCGCGGCGGCGGTCATGGGCACGCAGCCAGCCCCCGCCGGTCTGAACGCGCCCTACCTGCAAATCAGCGGCGATATCCACACCGCGGTTGCCTGCCTGGCTGCGGCACTGAACGATTTCCCCGCGCGCAAGCTGCGCATGATTGGCGTGACCGGCACGGACGGCAAAACCACCACCACATCCATGATTTATCACATCCTGCGCAGCGCCGGAATTCAGGTCGGTATGATTACCACGGTCAGCGCCCTGATTGGCGAGCGCGTATTGGATACCGGCTTTCACGTCACCACGCCCGAGTCGCCAGATATCCAGGCTTACCTGGCAGAGATGGTGCGCGCCGGGCTCACCCACTGTATTCTCGAAACGACCTCGCATGGGCTGGCGCAGGGGCGCGTGGA
>DAOUGM010000140.1:0-4174 GCA_034428895.1 Anaerolineaceae bacterium | reverse complement strand
TCTCCATGCTAGAATGCGGTAGAAACCGGAAGAGGATTGGCGGCGGGTGGCATAACAACAGCCGTTGGTGGCATTGGTGTTGGTTTGAACGATCACGGCCGTGCCGGTGACTGAAACGAGGGTAGCATCTCCACCGCCGGAAGTGCCGCCAATGCTGATCAACATCAATTCACTGTTGCCGGATGGGTCGGTGGAGTGAAAGACCATGATCATGCGGGGGACTGTATTCAGGTTTTGAGTCTTGGTATAGGTCTGTGAATAAGCACAGGCAAACCAACCAGAATCGAAGTCCGCGGCGGGGAGAACGGCGGTGTCGTAGAAAGAGACAATATCAATGACGTTGGTGCCATCCCAATAACAGGTGCCGATCACGCGCGAGGTGACGCTTTCCACGGGGGTGGTGTTGACGCTGAGGGTGAAGGCGGTGCTGCCGGGGGTGCGCACGGCATGGATGTAATAAATGGCAGCCGCACCGGAGAATGAGGAAGAAGGCAGGTCCACATTGGCTTCGGCTTTGAGCATGCAGCCGCCGACCATGACGGCGGGGGGATGGTAGAGGTTGAAAACCACGCGGATGCGGTTGGTGGCGAGATAGATCAGCTTGATGTTGGCAGCGAAGCGGGAGAAGAAAGAGCCGAGGTTATGAGAATCGGCGGGAAGTTGGCCGAGGGTGAGCGCGTCTTTTCTCAGGTTGTTGTAGTGCGCTGAGGCGGTGGGCTGCCCGGAAGAAACATCGGAAGAATTGGGGTAGGTCATGGATCACCTTTCGAATTTTTTCAATGCCAGAAGGATGTTTCCCACGTTAAAGCGCCATCCCAGACGGACGCATTGAGCAGGGCGGGATCTGCGGGGGGGAAGTAAAAGCCCACGTTGTTGAGCTGCACTTTGATGATCGAATGGCGGGGCATGTGGCGCTCGTCTGCGGACCATCCGAGGGAGCCGAGGTTGGAGAGGGTGCCGGCGGGGGTGGTGAGGGAAATGCCGGAGGGTTTGGAGAGGAATTCAAGCAGCTTCGCGTAGTCTTGTGCGCGGGTTTTGGGGTGGGGCGCGCCGTTGGGGGCGATCAGATCATCAGCCAGGATGATATCGAAATGACACCAGAGCCGGGTGCCGCTGGTGGTATCGGTGAGGTCGGTGGCTTCTGAGGAAACCTCACGCACGAACTGGGCGCCACATTCGCGGTGGCTGCCATCTTTGGGGGAGATGAAGCCGTACTCCGCGCCGGCATCGATCTCCGCGTGGGAGAGGATCACATGACAATCTACGCCGAGGGTGGGGGTCATGGGTGCTTTTTATCCCATTTATCGAGTGCAAAACCGCGGGGAAAACCGAAGTCCTGCAGCACCTTCAAACCGCTCAGATCGCGCACAAAGGTCTCGCGCCACAAATGCCCGATCTCCATCAGCCGCGAGGTTTCGGAGGGGTGCGCGCCGTAGCGTTCCGCGATGCTTCCCGCGCGCAGGAAACAGGCTTCCGCGGCGGTGCCGTTGACCAGGGCGCTTTCGAAAGCGGCAGGGAGGGTGGTGGCACCCTCCCCTTCGAAGCCTTCAATGAAATACCCGGCAGCGTAGCGCACGGTCAGCACCTCCCCCGCCTGAGGATTATGAGAACCCGTGAAGTGCAGCGTGGGCACCCCATCCTTCAGATAGTAGGTGAAATGGGTTTCGGGTTCCAGAATGGATGCCGCTGGATCCGCCACAGGCAGGATGATGCTGATGATATAGCGGCAGCCCGCGAGACCGGTCAAGGGTTGAGTGCGCCCGGCTGCCGTTACCATCCATTGATGCTCGGCGATGTTCGGCAGGCGCAGGTCGATGTCGTCCAGCGCGCGGCGCAGGGCAGACAGAAGCAGCGCGTCGCTGAAGCGCGCTGCGCTTTCGTCCTCCAGCTGCGCACGGATGCGGGTCTTAAGGTCTTCGATTTTTGACATTGGCCTTTTGCTCCAAGTGTTTGAGATCGGGAGGGAGGACGAGCATCTCCGATTGACCGTCGCGCGTGCGCGGCACAGTGCGGTAGGAGGAATCCGGAAGGGGGGTGGGTTCCTCCTTCTTTTTCTCCGGCTGGGGCGGTGCTTTGAGCAGCGGCAGACCCAGTTCGGCGCGCGCGGCATTCACTTCTTCGAGGGTGAACCACAGTTTGCGCCCGTCCGCGCTGATGACCACCATGCCGCCTTCGGGCAGCAGGCGGAAGGAAAGGGGGGCTTTGCCGCGCCCCGGACGGGTAAACGGGGCCGCCAGGCGTTGCGCGAGACGCTGCTCAGCGTTGGCGGGCGACATTGCCGCTGTCCTCGATGGCGACGCCGGTGGAGTAGACTGCCAGGGCGGCGACCAACGCCTGCAAAGCCTGCCAGACGGTGATCTCCTGCATCAGGTAGGATGCCAGGGTGGCGATGACGGCAGCCACCAGCACCCAGAATTTGCGCGAGCGCAGGATCTTTTTGATTTGTTCGAGAAAGGTCATTGAAGTCTCCTTATATTTTTATTTTGTCATTGCGAGCGGTTGTTGCGAAGCAATCTCCCCAAAACTCATTGGGGATTGCTTCGTCGGACCGGCGCCTCCTCGCAATGACAGCGGGGGTGTGGTTGTCATTGCGAGCGGTTGTTGCAAAGCAATCTCCCAAAAACTCATCGGGGATTGCTTCGTCGGAAAGGCGCCTCCTCGCAATGACAATATCGCTCCTTTATGCCACGTTGGCCTTGTAGAGCGGGCGGTAATCGGCGACGAAGACGCTCACCCAGTGGCGCACCTTCATGCGCATCTCGTCGTTGGTGAAAAGGGCGCCGCTGGTCTCGCCGTCGGCGATGATGATCTCCGGCAGCACGCCGAAACGCTCGCCGAGGATGATGCCCGGCGCCAGGCGCGGATCGGCAACGGCTGCCCAGTCCGCGGCATCGCTGAACTCGGGGCAGGTGATCACGTCGCCCATCTGTCCCTTCTGCATGTTCTCCGAGAAGATGTTGCTTTCATGCGCAAAGGACGGATAGAGCAGGTTCATGGCGGTCAGGCGCAGGTCGCGCGGAACGAGCAGGTAGCGCGCGTCGAGGGCGAGTTTGGGGGCTGTTCCGCCGCTGCCCACCGCCATCGGCTGGTTGTAGACGGCTTTTCCGGCGGCTTCCCACGCTTCGGCTGAAAGGGCGGCGGTGCCCAGGTTGGCGTGATGTGCGGCTTCAAAAACATTGTAGGTATCGGCCATGAGCGGACCGATGCCGCTGTTGGCGGTGAAGATGCCGCCCACCAGCGCGGAGATGCGCCGCAGGGCAGCCGATGCCAGCTTGCGCGGGTACTGGCGCAGCTTGTGGGTTTCGTCGCGCTCGAACATCTCCAGCGTCAACCCCACGTATCCGCCGTATTTGCCCCAGGTGCCGATCTCGCTGCTATCCTTGACCGCCAGTTCGGTGTAGGCTGCGCCTTCATCCACCGAGGGCAGCACGGTAACCTCACCCACCAGCACACCGGTGATCTCCTGCAGGCTGTTGAAGTGCTCCACCTGCACCACGGGCTCCCACCAGCGGTAACCGGAGCGTCCCAGCTCCTGCCACTGGTCGATGATGAGCTTGTTCATGGCGTTCTTCAGCAAACCGGGCAGGTCGGAGGAGGCGGCGAACTGGGCGCGTTCGCGGTGGTAGCCGCCGCTGAAGCCGCTGTCGCCGGTCATCATCAGGTAGAGTTCGCGGATGCCGCTCAGGCGGGCGGTTTGCAGTTTTTCCAGCCCCTGCGGACGACCGGCGCCCAGCAGATCGTGCAGGGCGGCGTTCACCTGGTCTTCGGGCGACGCCATTTCGGTGATGCGCCCGGCGCCCTGGATGGCGGCGCCCCCGGAAAGGTCGCTGACCATTTCACTGGTTTCGCGGATGGCCTGCTGCAGCGCCGCGGGTTCGAATACCTGGGCGGCAAAGCGCTCGCGCAGCCCTTTTTCCGCGGCGGCGGGCAAGCGGGCGGCGGCCAGGCTGGCATCCAGCAGGCTGGCGCACAATTGGGCGGTTTTTTCGGCGGTGGGCGCAGCCTCCTCCGCTGCGGCGGCGTGCTTCTCGTTGGTCGGGTTCATTTTTGGTTCTTCCTCCTGTAAGGTTTGATGGGTGGGGATGGTTTCAGCGGGCGCGGACGGCTGAACTTCATGGATGAAGCTTCCGCCGCGCGCGGGGTTGACCACCAGGTCGACGGACAGCACTTTTTC
>DAOUGM010000139.1:0-3629 GCA_034428895.1 Anaerolineaceae bacterium | reverse complement strand
AAAGCCGCGCCTTAGTCTGTACGATATTAAATATTGATTAAAAAGAAAATGCCCCCACAGGAATTCGAATCCTGGTTTTGGCCTTGAGAGGGCCACGTCCTGGGCCGCTAGACGATGGGGGCATGAAGTAAGTATGGCTTTGTTAATCTGCCGCGGTCGGGTTTCTGGTTTTGGCATACGCCCTGCGGGCTAAGGGCACGTGCCTCGTGCCGCCAGACGATGGGGCAGTTCAGACACGTATATTATCATAGGGTATAGACCGAGTCAATGATTCGTGCCGGGCATATCCAGACGAGGATCAACAAACAGAGCTAAAGGTTAAGGTTTCCGGAATTCGCCTTGATTAATTTCTGCCAATCAATATTTCCTTTTACGTCACAAAACTTCTCAATGAATTCCTTCGTCAAGAGATTAACAATCTTAGCCCTTTCTCTATTAAATTCCTCATCGTGATATCTTGCCCGATATCCAACCGGCTCAATAATATCAATGTATAGATTGGGGTCATTTGAAATAAAATTCCAAAAACTTTGCCCCATAATTTTCTTATACCCGGCTTTCATTTGTCGGTCTTTGGTCTTTCCATAACAAATACCAAGGATTTTTTGGACGCTCTTTACATGAGAGGATTGCTTTAATCTAATTTCCGCGACATTAAGGTCCTCGGACAGTTTCTTCAGTTGCGATGAATTACCCCACCTAGGGCCTGACTTAACGCTAATGATGTAATAGATTCCATCTTTATCAAACTCCAAATCGATTCCTTGAGCTGTTGATTTATGAGCGCTTACACACTTCTTTGCTACAAACAAAGCTAAATTTTCTAAAAAGTCCCCAAACATCTTTTCTTCAGAGCTGGAAAGTAATGCGTTTAATGTGCTTTCGATCAATTCAGATGCAAGAGTTATATTTTTTGCTCTAAATAAATACGGATTCTTTGATATCAAATTATTAAGTTTTAGACCTGAGATCATTGAAATTCTGGACTTATGAAAAAACTCAATAGAGGTATTTACATAATCATTTAGCTCACTAAGAAAAAAGTTTTCCATTTTGGTATGATCCCTTCATAGATCTTTCTTTGACTATTCTATCCTCAGCCAGTTTGCAATACGCCTCATTCGTATCAATACCCAACCAGTGACGATCCAAATGACAGGCAGCAACACAAGTTGTTCCAGAGCCATTAAATGGATCAACAACAAAATCACCTTCTTTAGTAAACAGTTTAATAAACCACTCGGGGAGGGTTTGTGGAAATGTTGCACTATGATTTCGATTGAAACATTCTGTTGCCATATACAGGACATTGCTTGGAAATGCCATTTCCCGTCCAATCCAGTTAGATATGTTCTTACCAAAACCCGAGCCAACTTTTGAATTGTCTCTTTGTTTATCTGTATCGCTAAGTTTCTTAAGTCTGGTATTTGCCCAATCACCAACTGGAACCATTACGTTTTCCTGAAACATTTGGAACTTTTTCTGTTTTGTGAAATGATACAAATGTTCCCAACTGTCCCGAAATCTGTTTGGCCACCTACCCGGGTATGAATTTCTTTTATGCCACATGTATTCTTCAGTCCACAGCCACCCTCGTTTGCGCATTTCTAGTACAAGTTCATAAACGTATGTGTGTCTTTCCCCGTTAACCACCCGTTCTTTTATATTTAAGATAAATGAACCAGTCGGTTTCAAAACACGCAAAAATTCATCCGCTTTGGGGATAAACCAATCAACATATTTATCCGGACTTATTCCACCATAAGTTGTCTGTCGTTGGTCCGCGTAAGGGGGGGATGTTACGATGAGATCGACACACTCATTAGGTAAATGACCTAAAACGAACTCGCAATCGCCAACAAGAATTCTATCCAAATAATCCTGTAGATTCATATCTCCGCCAAGTTATCCTTTACATTCTCCTTCGTTGTCAGCAACATTTACACCATTCTCTTCCCCGCCGTCTTCCGTTCCCCCCAGCGCCTTAGCCTGCGCCGGGCGCCACATCCTCACCCGCTCCGCCACCTGCGCTTCGTACCCTTCCTTCGATGGCTCATAAAAGCGCGTGCCTTTCACGCTGTCCGGCAGGTACTGCTGCGCGGTCCAGTGCCCGGGGTGGTTGTGCGGGTAGTCGTAGTCCGCGCCGTGCCCGAAGCCTTTCGCGTCCCGGCTGGGGTCCATCAGGTGAATGGGTACCGGACCGGCGCCGTTCTTTTCAATTTCCTCCAGCGCCTTGAAATAGGCGCCGGCAGAGTTGGATTTGGGCGCGGTGGCCAGATAGAGCGTGGCTTCCACGATCGGGTACACGCCCTCGGGCAGCCCGATGTACTCAAAATTCTGGGCGGCGGCGTTTGCCACCAATATTCCCCGCGGGTCCGCCAGGCCAATATCCTCGCTGGCCAGGATGATGAGCCGCCGCAGGATGAAGCGCGGGTCTTCGCCGGCATGCAGCATTTTCGCCAGCCAATACAGCGCGGCGTCGGGATCTGAACCGCGCACGGACTTGATGAAAGCGGAGATGGTGTCGTAATGCGCGTCGTCGCTTTTATCGTAGATAACCGAGCGCTTTTGGATGGATTCCTGCGCGATTTCCAGCGTGAGATGCAGTTCCGCGTCTTGCAGCGGGGTGGTTTCCACTGCCAGCTCGAGCGCGTTCAGCGCGCTGCGCGCGTCGCCGCCGGCAGTGCGCGCCAGGTGCCGCAGGGCGTCTTCATCCGCCAGGATTTTGCGCCCGCCGTAGCCGTTGATGGGGTCCGTCAGCGCGCGCCGCAGCAGGGTCAGCACATCCGCTTCGCTCAGGGGCTTAAGTTCAAAGACGCGCGACCGGCTGACCAGGGCTTTGATGACGTCGAAGTAGGGGTTTTGCGTGGTCGCGCCAATCAAGGTGAGCAGACCGGATTCCACGTGCGGGAGCAGCGCGTCTTGCTGGGCTTTGTTCCAGCGGTGGACTTCATCTACAAACAGGATGGTGCGCTTGCGGTAGAGCCGGCGGCGTTCCGCAGCGTCTTTGATGACCTCACGCAGGTCTGCCACGCCTGCCAACACCGCGCTCAAGCTGACGAACTCGGCTTGGGTGAGCTGCGAGATGACCTGCGCGATGGTGGTTTTGCCGGTTCCGGGCGGGCCGTAAAAGATGATGGACGAGAACAGGCGGTCAGCTTCGATGGCGCGGCGCAGGAGCGTGCCGGGCCCGATGATGTGGTCTTGCCCGATGATGTCGTCCAGCGTTTTAGGGCGCATGCGGGCTGCCAACGGGGCTTGCCGCGCAAGCTGGTCGGCAAGGGAATGGTCAAAAAGGTCCATAAGTTGATTCTATCATAGCCATTATGTTCTAGGGATAAAGACGCGCCCGCCTATCCCCATATTCAGGAAAGCAAACACAAACGGATGAATGGGCACGCCGGAACAGCTCACTTCATGCGAACCAGCCTTCGCACTGTCTTTACGGGCAAACGCCGATTGTTTGGAAATATTCGGAAAAGTCGCTATACTGGTAATAGACTTCTGTTATCACGAAAGAAAATCCAACAAAATAGTGGAGGTATCTCATGCTCAGACGCTTTACTTCTCTGCTGCTTTTCAGCCTCCTGCTCTGCGCGGGCTTTCTTGCCGCAGCACCTGCTCAGGAG
>DAOUGM010000138.1:0-3635 GCA_034428895.1 Anaerolineaceae bacterium | reverse complement strand
ATCATTTATTTTTCCTCGATCGTCCAGTTCAGCCTTGGACGGATTGGTCCCAGGCGCACTTCTGCCCACTGCATGCCCGGGGCACCGGTGGTGTTGACGTTGAAATTTACCGCACGTTCGTCGCCGAAATATCGCTTGATCTTATATGAACTCGCGTTCATTCCCACCACAAACCTGCCTTCGTTCAGCATGTCGCCGGGAAGGGTGCAGCGGCTGACATAGCGCCCGGCTTTGCGCGTGCCGAATTTGTTGAACTCTTCCGGTTCATCCGTGTCGAATGATGTGAAGATGTACTCACCGCGCGAGGTCATCAAATAAACACCGACCCTCAACCCGGTGATGTCCTGCTCCAGTTCATATTCGACCTCGATGTTGATGGGTTCGACGGAGAGCAGGGTGTCGGTGATCTGCCCGGCTTTGTTGGTGACGCGCACCGCCACAGGCTTGAAAGGGTAGGCTTCAGAGGGGATCTCGTCAATGGTGTATTTGCGTTCACCGTCGCCGGCAAAATCGTTGGTCAGGTAATAATCGACAGCCTGGGCGGTGGGGGCGCGCATGACCATGCCGCCGTGGTCGAGAACGATGCACTCCTGGGTGAGGCGCTGAATGGCGGACATGTTGTGGCTGACGAACATGACCGTTCGTCCCTCGGAGGCCACGTCGCTCATCTTCCCCAGGCATTTGCGCTGGAACTCGGCGTCGCCAACGGCGAGCACCTCATCCACCACCAGGATCTCCGGTTCGAGATGCGCCGAGACGGCAAACGCCAGGCGCATGTACATGCCGCTGGAATAGCGTTTGACCGGGGTGTCGAGGAACTTCTCGATTTCGGAAAAAGCCACGATCTCATCGAACTTGTGGTCGATCTCGGTGCGCTTCATGCCCAGGATGGCGCCGTTGAGGTAAATGTTCTCGCGCCCGGTCAATTCGGGATGAAAACCGGTGCCGACTTCCAGCAGAGAGCCGACCCGACCATTGATCTCGGCGATGCCCTCGGTGGGTTCGACCACGCGCGACAGGACTTTGAGTAGGGTGCTCTTGCCTGCGCCGTTCTTGCCGATCACACCCAGCACCTGGCCGTGCTCCAGCGTAAAGGAGATGTGGCGCAGCGCCCAGAATTTTTCGCTGCCGGCCGGGTTGAGCAGGGCCTTGACCGGGGACTTGATGGTCTCCACGATCTTATCGCGCAAGGTCTGGTACCTTGTGGTCTCGGTGAAGATGTTGTATTGCTTGCCGATGTCATCGACTCGAACAGCCAGGTTGCTCATGCGCGTCCTTTAGATCATGTCCGCGAATTGTTTTTCCATGCGGCGGAAATAAAACAATCCGGTAATTAATATCAAAACAGCGATCCCGGCAGAAATCAGCACCATGGGCAGGGAAACCGATTGCGTGGTTCCCAGCAGCGCGTAGCGGAAACCTTCGACCACGCCGGTCATGGGGTTCAGCGCGTACAGCAGGCGCCACTTCTCGGGGATCATGCTCGCCGGGTAGACCACGGGGGTGAGGAACTTCCACAGCTCGGTTACGAAGGGCATCAGGTAGCCCACGTCGCGGTAGCGCACCATCAGTGCCGAGGTCCAAAACCCCACGCCCAGCGCGGAAACGAGGGTCAGCAGGATCAGCAGCGGCAGCCACAGGATGTTGATGGTGGGCGTGATGTGATAGAAAAGCATCATGCCGATCAGGATGACGAACCCGATGAAAAAATCCACCACGCTGGACATGACCGAGGAAAGCGGCACGATCATGCGCGGGAAGTAGATCTTGGAGATCATGTTTCCGCTGCCGACCATCGAGCGGCTGGCAACGACCAGGGCGGAGGCGAACAATTCCCACGGCAGAATGGCGGTGTAGGAGAAGATGGGGTAGGGAACGCCGTCGGAAGGGATCTTGGCGAGGTTGCCAAAGAATATGGTGAACACCACCATGGTCATGAAGGGTTTGAGGATGGCCCACAGGATGCCGAGCACCGACTGCTTGTAGCGCACCTTGATATCGCGCCAGGTGAGGAAATATACCAGCTCGCGGTAGACCCACAGATCCTTCAGGTTGAGCCCGACCCAGCCTTTGGAGGGTTTGATGATCACCGTATTGGGTTGCTTCTTCAGTTCCAGCGCATCAGTCGTCATGTTTAGAATTTCAATCCTCGTTTTTCAATGTACCAGTCGATGGTGCGGCGCAGCCCTTCTTCGAAACCGAACTGGGCTTTGAAGCCGAACTCGCGTTCAGCGCGCTGCACATCCAGGCGGCGGCGCGGCTGACCGTTGGGTTTGCTGGTATCCCAGATGAGCCTGCCGTTGAAGCCGGTCAAGCGGGCGATCAGTTCCACCAGGTCCTTGATGCTGATCTCCATGCCGGAACCCAGGTTGACCGGCTCGGAGGAGTTGTATTTTTCAGCGGCGAGCAAAATGCCTTCCGCCGCGTCTTCTACGTAGAGAAACTCGCGCGTGGGCGAACCGTCGCCCCAGACTTCGATTGATTCCGCACCGCAGGCGCGGGCTTCGAGGCATTTCTTGATCAGGGCGGGGATGACGTGCGAACTCTCGGGGTTGAAATTGTCGCGCGGTCCGTAGAGGTTGACCGGCATGAGGAAAATGGAGTTGAAACCGTACTGCTGGCGGTAAGCCTGCGACTGCACGAGCAGCATCTTCTTGGCCAGCCCGTAGGGGGCGTTGGTCTCTTCGGGGTAGCCCATCCACAGGTCTTCCTCTTTGAAGGGCACGGGGGTGAACTTGGGGTAGGCGCAGATGGTGCCCAGGGCAACGAACTTCTTGATGTTGCGCTTCCAGGCTTCGTCGATCAGCTGCACGCCCATCATCAGGTTGCTGTAGAAGAATTCGGCGGGGTGCTCGCGGTTGGCGCCGATGCCGCCCACCTGGGCCGCCAGGTGAATGACGATATCGGGCTGGCTGTCGTCGTACATCTTGCGGATGGAATCGCGCTGCACCAGGTCGTATTCCTCGATGGTGGGGATGAAAACGTCGGCGCCTCTATCCTTCAATTTGGCGGTGACGAATGAACCGAGAAAGCCGGCTCCTCCGGTAACGCAGACTCTTTGATCCTGCCAGAATTTTGGGTCGTATGACATTTAGGGTTTCTCCTGCATTTCCAGAATGACTTTCAAGCCTGCGAGCCGCAATTTGGGCGCGCTGCCGTCGCTGACCACGCGCATCTGCTGTTCCATGCAGGTCAGGCGGCAAACCTCCGCCACATCGCCTTCGCCTTCAATCTGCACCTCGCTGTAGCCGGCGGCCTTGACCTCTGCCAGCGCGCGGGTGGCGCGTTCGCGCACCAGGCGGTAGAGGTTGAAGGAATTTTGAATGTAATCCATCGTCAGCTGCGCGCGCAGGGCGAGTCCTTCGGGGGTGATGATGTACTTGAGTTTTTTGCGTTCCAGGCGGCTGACTTTGACGTACCCTTTTTCGATGAGACGCTTGAGGTGCCAGTTGACGGTTCCCACCGCCACCTCGAGCTGGGAGGCCAGGGCGGCCTGGGAGGTGTGCGGGTCCTGCTCGATATTTTCAAGGATGATCAGATCGCGTTCCAGGTTGTTGTTCAGGTTCATCAGGCTCCAATATTCAATCGCTGAATTATAAGCCAGCGCAGAGAACAGGTCAAGGGGGAGAATGCAG
>DAOUGM010000137.1:0-6785 GCA_034428895.1 Anaerolineaceae bacterium | reverse complement strand
TCACCTCACCGCCCAACCGATGAAAGCGCAGGATCAGTTCCTGAAATCGCTGGTCCAAGTTATTTTCCATTATAGTTAGCCTTCCTAACTAATTATAGCCGGGGCGCGGCAGTGTGTCAAGTTGGTTTCAGCCGGTAGTTGTCGCTAAGCGACGAAATAAAAAAATGTTTACCCCGCCTTCAAACGGGTAACGCTCAACTACTTCAAACGCCCCACCTATTAAAGATTTTGAGTAATCAGGATCTGGTCTCCGAAAGGCCTAGTAAGCTCCACCTGCTAATTTTAATCCCTAAATCCCGAGGCGGTTAAGAACAACCAGCTAGAGAAGCATCCTGCACATCTGTTCTCGTTTACCCGCCGGGTCTTATGTTATGATTTTTATACAAATTATCTAAGTCTTGAGCATAAACATCGGGAGGAAGCATGCCGCTTGTAAACCTTATTCAAATACTTGAACCTGCGAATAACGAACAATATGCCGTTGCGGCGTTTGATGTGTTCAACATAGAAATGGCAGCAGGCGTACTAAAAGCTGCCGAAAAAACTCACTCGCCGGTCATCCTGGCTTATGTGGAAATGTTCGACTCCCTCGTCCCGATGGAAGCTTACACCGCGGCGCTCAGAAGGCTGGCGGCAGACTCTTCAGTGCCAGTATGTATCCATCTTGATCATGCCACCAACTTCGCCGTAATCCAACGCGCGGTGCAATGCGGCTTTACCTCCGTCATGATTGACGCTTCTGATCGTCCCTTTGAAGAAAACATTTCGGCCACCCAACAAGTTATTCAACTATGTCATCCTTTGAACGTTTCGGTTGAAGCCGAGTTGGGTCATGTTGCCGGCAATGAAGGCATGTACAGTTCCGATCAAGGTTTCTATACCGAGGTTGATCAAGCCAAAGAATTTGTGGCTCGAACCGGAGTTGACGCCCTGGCAGTCGCCGTAGGAACTATCCATGGTGTGTACAAGTCCACCCCGATATTAAGCTTCGATCGCTGCTCAGCCATAAAGGCTGCCACCCACCATCTGCCCTTGGTCTTGCATGGGGGCTCCGGTTTGTCAGACGAAGACTTTCGTCGGATTATCAAATGTGGAATCAACAAAATAAATGTCTTTACTGATCTAACCTTGGCTGCCCTGTCGCAATTACGCGGCGCAGATCTTAGGGGTGGAAAAACCTTCTTTTCTGTATGTGTCGATACAGCCTTAGCTATCCAAAATGCCGCTGAAGAAAAACTTCAGCGTTTCGGATGCGTTGGTAAAGCCTGACCCCCCTTCGATTCTTCTATCGACGAGACCTCCTGTCTTTTTGGGAGGTCTCCCAAATTTATCTAAAACTTAACTACAACCCGGAAATTTTCAGGTTGCAAAGCGGCCTCAAAAGCCTGCTGCCCATCAGTGAATGCAAATGTTTTAGAAACAAACACGCTCGGATCCACTAAGCCTTTGTCAATTAACTTAACTGACTGGTCAAATGACTCAACGCTTGGGTTCACCGCACCCGTAAGGTTCGTCTCGCTATTGTGAAGCCAATTCGGGCTTATCGTAATTGGTAAATCCGGATGTTGAGAACTATATGTAACACAAGTGCCGCCGGCCGCGGTGAGTAAAACCGCAGTCTGGGCAACCTCTGAAATTGCAGTCGTATTGAAAACGACGTCCGCGCCGCGACCGCCAGTAAGCTTTCCAACCTCCGCTTTAATATCCACACGAGTCGGGTCCATTGTGACATTGCAGCCCAATGAGCGGGCAACGTCACGGCGATAAGAATCGGGCTCACTCAGGATGGTCCTCCCACCTGCCAACTTAGCTGCTAGAACATGCAACTGTCCCATCACGCCCCCGCCGATAATCAATACGTCATCGCCCATATGAACATTGCCTTTTTTAATGCTGTTCAGAACACAGGCTAATGGCTCAGTCAGCGCCATGGTTTCGAACGGTAGCTTGTTTTCAAACACCCATACCGCCGAACGTTCTATGCTAATATACTCTGCCAAACCACCCATACCATAAGCCTCTGGGCCGTTCAATCTGAAAGTGTTCAGTTCAACGCAAAGGTTTTCCATTCCCCGTCGACAAAAATGACAGCTTTGGCAGTTGTTTAAAACCCGTAAAGCAACCGGACTCCCAAGTGGGTAACGATCGGGGTCAACACCTTCTCCAAGGGCATAAATCTCACCCGCAATTTCGTGCCCACCAATCAAGGGGTAGGGCACTTTTTTCACGCCACTGAATATTCTTTGTTCCCAAGTACAAAGAGCACAGGTTCTGATGCGAACCAACACTTCGCCGAACTTAGGTTGCACCAATGGAACTTTAATTATTTCAACCCGGCGTTCTCCCACAACAGCGAGCGCATGCATGTGTTCATTCATCAATGGCTCCATCCTTTTTTGGAGATTTGACAGGCGGGTATTCGTTCAGACGAATACCCGCCCAGTCATGTTTATAAAACGCCAACCAGCCCGCCAACGACTGCCACAGCAACCAAAATCAGAATAACGTACTGGGCTTTGATACCCTTTTTTAGTAAGGCATAGCAACCCAGTGTCAACAATAGCGGCAGAAGTCCGGGAATGAGAGCATCAAAGAAATCAGTTTGAAGTGAAAATACTTTGTCAGCTCCCATTGGAAATTGAATAGCAGTCTTAAGGCTTACGTATTGAGAGACCAATCCTCCCATAACCGCGCACCCAAGCATTCCAGCTCCAACAATCACTTTATTGATGGCTTTATTCTCCATCAGGTTAAGAATTGCTTCCCGTCCCTTGTTATATCCCAGTTTCAATAGCCAATAGCCATACACATAGTATAAAATGAAAAACAAGATCGAATACAGAATTGGCGCAGCAACATTTCCTTCCTTTGCCAGGCCAAGGAACAAGACAATCATTATCGGAATAACAACTGCCTGCCAGATAGTGTCGCCAACACCAGCCAAAGGTCCCATCAAACCTGTCTTAATAGAGGTAAAGGCGTCATTATCAAGATCCGCGCCAAGTTTTTTCTGTTCCTCCATGGCTGCTACCAGACCAATTACCGCAGAACCTGTGGCATTTTCGGTATTGAAGAATTCAGAATGACGGTGCATCGCATTCTTCATTTCCTCCGGGTCGTCTTTATAAAGCTTGCTTAACACTGGTGTCATGGCATGTAAAAATCCAACGCCCTGCATGCGTTCATAGTTATAACAAGACTGGAAATAATACATCCACTTCCACCAGGCACTCCGGATATCTTTCGGAGCAAGCAACTTGCCTCCTTCAAGGCCTCCCGTGCTGGACGCAGCTGCAGTGTTCTGAACGATTTCAGGATCATCACGGTACTTCAGGCTGATATAAATAATCGTTATTCCGAGGAAAATCAATGCCAAGGGAAGCGTCTTCAATCCAAGGAATGCGGCAGTCAAAAAACCGAGGAAGAAAAACACACGCGCATGGCCCTTAAATATCGCCATGAGCATCATTCCAATTCCAACGGCCGGAAGCATGCCACCAATCAGGCTAAGGATGCGGAGGAAGTTGCCGCCCAAACTCTGGATGCCAGTCGCGATAGCCTCTGCCCCATAATAGGCAGCCAAGAAGCAGGGAACAGCGGTAATCAAGAAGAGGAGGATTTGCGGAAGCAGGATATTTGCAATCCAAACCTTCTCTGGTTTGCCTTCATCAGAATATTTATCCGCCAGACGCACGAATGCAGTATCTAATGTAAGTCTGCCAACCCAAACCAATGCTCCGAGCAACCCCAACGGAACAGCAACAGCCAAAGCGGCGTTCATTTCTAACCCGCCAGTGATTGCTAGGGCAGTACCCAGGATTCCCGCGAGTGACATATCTGCCGGCATGGAACCACCAGCGCTGATAAACCCAATATACATCAGGTTAATCGTCGCTCCAATTACTGTGCCTAATACCGGATTACCCAAAATGATGCCAACGATCAGCCCCAGGATCATTGGCCGGTAAAGAATAGCGTAGTTTCCCAAGCCCCCAAACGGCCACGGACTATTGGCGAAATAGTATAGAATACCTAACAAAATTGCTTGTGTAACAGTCATTTCGTGATTTCTCCTTTCAAAGTATTCATCATGTTAACAGGTCGTTCAACAGGAACTAATTGGTAAAAAATCTCAACTTCGTTTTCCAACATCCTTCTCAGACAATTAACCTCTTCGGGGCTCGCGGATATATTCTTATTCAATTTACTCCTTCCTGCTTTCGCTCCCATTCCTCCCAGGTTGATAGACTTCAAGGTAATTCCATTTTTAATAAGTTCCTCCATCACCTGGGGGATTTTAGATAGTAGAATGATTCTTTGGTTTGTAGAATCATTCTCTGCCAACCATGTTACAGCGGCATGAAGATCCATAATTTCAACTTTGATATCCGGTGGCGCGGCAGCACGCAGAAGTCGCTGAGTGAAATTATCTTCGCTTAGCCTATCATCTACGATAAGAATCGTGCTCGCATTGGTGGATTTACACCAAGATGTTACAATTTGGCCGTGGATTAACCGGTCATCAATTCGAGCTAAAACGATTTGCCGCATGTTCATTCCTCCATTTTCATTAACGCGTTTACGTCGATTACAGTCTCCGGAAATACTTCGATGAGATGTTTGGACAACTCATTTACAGAAAACGAATCCCTTAACAATAGGGCTTCTAACAGCAGCCCCAAGTTCACTCCACTGATATGTCGGATACCATATCCGCGCATCAAAGAACCAACAACATTAAACGGCGTGCCTGAAATAAGATCGGTAAAGACGAGAATTTCCGCGTTATCCCATTGGTCAAGGTAATTCACTATGACCGTCCTTAAATCTTCCGGACATTGGTCCTGCGCAAGGCACACCGCTGCGACGTCCTTGCCTTGCTTGCCGGCAATCATTTCAGCGCTTTTCAGCAAACCTTTCGCCAGGGGTCCATGCGAGACTATGAGGATGCAGGTCAAGCCATCTCACTTTCACTGTCTTGAATTTTTCGGATAATTAATTGTGCTGTATTAATATCTGTGATCAGAGTTTTGATATATCCGTTTCGGGCAGCCGCGATTACTCCCGGTACTTTTTCTGTACCTCCGGCTAAACAAATGACATTTCTAATTTCTTTCAAGCGCGGCAGCGGCAAGGACACCTGCTCATAATATTCATGCGAATCCAACAGCGTGCCGTCCTCAAAGAAAAAGCTGGCAAGAATGTCTCCTACCACTTCGCTGCCTGCAATAAGTTGTTTATATTCCTCAGACGCCTCTCTAATTAAAAAATCACCATTTTTAAAACGTGGACCTAATCCGACCACAGCCGCATCCAGCCTTTCCCAACGCTGTCTCAGGCGTGAATAACGGTCTCGTTCCGTCTTGCCTTTTGTGGAGTGTCTTTCATAATAAGCCGGAAGACTTGTGTAATAACTTGAGGCGTTGAATTTTTCGGCAAAACGGTCAATGATTACGTTATTTTGTAGGTATGGATTGCTTTCATCCGACATACCAACTAACGGGACGAAGGTAACCGATTGGCCAAGTTTTGCCTTTGGAAGCATTAATGAAGTCTGATAGATGGTATAACCCCAACCAACACCAACCTGATTCGCATCCCCTAGTAATTCCATAAGGTTCTCTGCCGCAAGTGTGGCGATGCTTCTGGCAATTTTTTGGGGGCTTCTAAGGTCCTCATTTGACACATCAGCCAGTAAAACTTTTTTCAAACCTAAAAGGTTCTGAATATCATCCTGCAACTTATCCACATGCATCTGATTAGGCATCTCAACCTTTATCGTAACAATGCCCAATTGTCTTGCTTTGGAAAGAAGCCTCGAAACATGCGGCCGGGAAATATTTTCTTCTTTGGCAATACGAAATTGAGATTGGTTCTCCAGGTAGTACGCTTTTGCTATCCGATATAAAGTGACGTAATCAGTGCGATCTTTCATCATCTTGGATAAGGTACATATGTACATTACATTATGTCAGGTTAATATTTATTATGACTGTTTATGTATGCCGTGTCAATTGGTTTTATGGGTACATATGTTCAGAATTGTCCGCGATAATCAAGCCTGGATTGCGATCTCCCCCCTCAGCTAACATACTCCCCTCCCGCGCTTTCGCGGTCTGTTATCAGTAGTCTGACATTATTCCAACAAAACGCTAATACCCTTCTCTTATAATTAATAAAATTATCAGTTAACTACAAGCAGCTCTGCTGTTTACACTCCAAAGAAGGAGATTATTATGGATATCAACAAATTTACGCAAAAAGCTCAGGAAGCCCTCCTTTCCGCCGAAAGCGCCGCGCGTGATATGAATCACCAGGCCATAGAGCCCGACCATCTTCTGCTCGCGCTGCTCCAACAGTCCGGGAGCAGTGTGCCGGCAGTTATAACCCAAATCGCGGGCAGCACCCAGGCGCTCCTGCAGGAACTCCGCGCCGACCTGGAAAAACGCCCCAAGCTGTATGGCGCCGGGCAAACCGGTCTGAGCAGCACAGCTCTCTCCGCGTTGGACGCGGCGCAGCGCTACGCCAAGGGTATGGGCGATGAATTTACATCCACGGAGCATATTCTCCTGGGTCTCACCGACACTCCCGAAAAACAGCGTCTGGACGCGTACGGAATCACCAAAGACGCGGTGCTGAAAGCCCTGCGCGGTATTCGCGGCAGCCAATCCGTCACCAGCCAAACCCCGGAAAGCACCTATCAGGCGCTCGAAAAGTATGGGCGGGACCTGACCGCGCTGGCACGGCAGGGCAAACTGGACCCTGTGATTGGGCGTGATGAAGAA
>DAOUGM010000136.1:0-10024 GCA_034428895.1 Anaerolineaceae bacterium | reverse complement strand
GCATCGTTGAGGACGAAGCAAACCCCGTAGGCGCACTCCCCGCTGATGGGGATCTCCTGCACGCGCTGGTTAAGTTTTCCCCACATCTGCGGGATCTCCTGGTTGGCGTTGTCGCCGCGATACTTCATGCCCATCACCTGGAAGGCGGGCAAGGATTCAAATTTAATGGGTTGCATGACTTTCTCCTTTTTGGGTTTACGGGAGGTGGCGCTTGCGATTAACTCGATACAGACGCTCGAACCTTCGTTCTCGATCCTGCGCAGGCGTTCCTCCACCTGGTTGAGACGCTGCTGTTCAATGCTTACCCGCTCCTGCAGTTCCATGCGCTTCATGCGCAGCATGCCGCGCAACTCGCCGGGAGTAATGGATTCACTCAACATGCCGCGAATTTGATCCAGGCTGAAGCCCAGATCCTTGAGGGCCAGGATGCGGTTGAGCGTTTCAAGCTGCTCCTCGGTATAGTAGCGGTATCCGTTGCACCGGTTCACCATCACCGGGGTGAGCAAGCCCTCGCAGGCGTAGTAGCGCAGGGTCTTCACGGATACATTGGCAATGCGGGCGAAATCGCCGATCTTCAGCATAATGTTCCTTCCTGACGGTCGTCGGATGTGTTGCGCGTCTACTATACAACCTTCCCCAAGGGGAGAGTCAAGGGTGAATGATCAATGGAATTATTTTGGCATGGGATTTCTGAAAATTCAAGCCGCCGCATGATTCCGGGTGTCTATTAGGCGGAGTATCGTATACTTCGCGTCATTCGCGGTAATTTTTGGATGAGGAACCATTATTGCCGTTTGAGCGTCAATAGCATACTGACAGAAAGGAGCGATGATGAAACGAGCATTTGCTTTCTCAATGCTACTGGCTCTCCTGCTGCTCACTGCGTGCGCAGGCGGGAAATCTCAGAATCCGCTGGCTGGCAGCGACTGGAACCTGGTCACTCTGAGTGGTACGCCGCCGCTGGAGGGCACCACCCTGACCCTCACCTTCGGCACGGATCAGGTCGGCGGAAACGCCGGTTGCAATTCCTTTGGTGGGAAGTATGTGGTCGAAGGTGATCAATTGACCACCAGCGAGCTGGCGTCCACGCTCATGGCCTGCGTGGAAACAGGCGTGATGGAGCAGGAAAGCGCATATTTGAGTGCCGTTGGCGCGGCGCAGTCCTTCAGCCTGAAGGGTTCCGAGCTGCGCATCCTCTCCGCGGAAGGTGTGGAGCTGGTCTTTGCCCGGCAGCAGTGACCACAGTCTTTGCGCGTAGCGAATTAAAAGATAAGCAATCCCCTGGATGCAAGTTGGGGATTGCTTTTATAAACCTTGGGGAGCTTGTGATTCGTTAATGTCAGTCGATTTTTAAAACCTTCTTCAAACGCGGCAGGTCGAAATCGACCACGATCTCGCCGTCGATATCAAAGGTTGGGGTGGTGCGGTTGCCGTCTGCCCAGCGCTCCACCTGTGCAGCCGCGCCGGGTGTGGTGGTGATATCCACTTCGGTAAAGGGCAGGTTGTTCTCAACCAGCCAGGCGCGCGCCTTACGGCAATCCGGGCACCAGCGTGTACAGTACATTACAATACCGCCGTGAGGCAGTTCCACCGGTTCAGGTTCGGGCTCCTCGGGGCGGTCGCGGACCAGCGGATCGATCTCACGGATCGCCTGGCGCAGCACAACATTCGAAGGCTGGTCGTCGATGTCGTGCACGTCCACGTAGCGGATGATGCCCTGCCTGTCGATCACGAAAATCGCCCGCTCGGTATGACCTTCACTGCGCAGCACACCGTAATCGATCGCCACTTTGCCGTGCGGCCAGAAGTCGCTCAAAAGCGGATAATTGATCCCCCCCAGGCTTTCAGCCCATGCCGTGAGGGTGGGAACCGAATCGACGCTGATACCCAGAACCTGGGTGTCCAATCCCGCGAACTTGGCCGTTTCGACCTCGTAGAGCGGGATCTGCGCCGTTCATATCGGAGTCCACGCGAGGGGGAAGAACGCCAGCACAACATTCCCGCCGCGCAGATGACTGAGCGTGACTGGTTCGCCCAGGTGCGAGGGCAGGGTAAAATCCGGGGCTTGAGTTCCAACTTTAAGTGCCACAGTATCACCTCATCGTAACCAATTATAGCATATCGGATAAAAATTGTATTAATTACTTATACCTTTTTTGAGTACCAGGCATGGCGCGCAGCGCAGCGAAAACCGGCCGCTTCGGCAGCCCGGCGCATGCCGGCATTGGTACTGGATGTACCGAGGCGTACCTGCCGAACTCCGCGCAGGCGCAGCTTCTCCAGCCCATACAGCAACAGGGCGGCAGCCAGACCCTTGCGCTGGAAATCGGGATGCACAACCAGCGGGTCGGTGAAACCAATCAACCCCGCGCTTTCAGGCGGGGGCGCTTCAATGCCGCAAATGCAGTTCCCCGCCAGCCTGCCCTCCGGTGAAAGTACCACAACATCCAATTCGGGAAGGTAGGCATCGGTGTTCATCATCGCCAGGCGCTCCTCCAGCGTGAAATTGTCCGTTCCATACGCCGCCTGGAAGAGATCGACTGCCTGCAGCAGTTCGGTTTCGGGATCGAGCGCGCGCAGGGTAAATCCGGGCAGTAGAAGCGGTTTGGGGAGGGCAGCAGAAAGGTCGTTCAAGTATGAAAGCGTTTCCACCCCAGTTTTTTCGAAACCGCAGCGGGAGAGGAAGACGGCTTTGCGCGTGTCGTCAGCCCGGCAGGTGCAATCCAGCGTTTCCTGCGACGCATGCGTTCCGTATTGCGCCCGCATGCGCCCTTCAGCCCAGGCGAGGATTTCGTTCTCCAGGGCATCGTTCAAATGGGAGGGGTCGATCTCGAAATTCAGATTGTTGTACGGGAAATGAATAAAGGCGTAAGCCTGCAGTTCGCCGTTCGGCGTGTGCCACAGGCGCGCGTTTGCCGCCATTTCCGGATCTTGAAATATTTCATCGAGGTCGACGTTGGTTGGAAAGTCCGTTTTCCAGTCCGCGGGGCGGATACGGGCGATGAAGGTTTTGATCTCACTCACGAATTTTAGTGATCGGTTTTCCGTCATCCGAATTTTCTCCCAATCATAATATTCATATTTGCCGGACTGTCAGCGCGCCCTTGCCGATCTCCCACAGGTGGGTGGCGTAGCGCTGGATAAAATAGCGGTCGTGGGTGACGACGAGAACCGTCCCCGTGAAATCCGCCAGGGCATGTTCGAACTGGGTGCGCGAGGAAATATCGAGGTGGTTCAGCGGCTCGTCCAGCAGCAGAAGGTTGCACCCCTGCGCTACCAGGCAAGCCAGAGAAAGGCGCGACCGCTGTCCGAACGAAAGGGCGCTCACTGGTGTAAAGACCTCGTCACCGCTGAACAGGTACTTGTGCAGAAAGGCGCGCGCATCGGTTTCGTTGAACGCGCTGACGCGCTGCAGGAAGACGAGCGCATTGGCATTCGTGTCCAGGTCTTCCTGCTCCTGCGCCATGAAACCGGGTTTGACGCCCGACCCCAGGCGGCAGTACCCGCCGAGCGCGGGTATCTGACCGGTGAGGGTGCGCAGCAGGGTGGTCTTGCCGCAGCCGTTGGCGCCGCTGAGCACCACGCGCTGTCCAAAGCGCAGCACCGCGTTGATACCGCTAAGCAGCGGATTGCCGTCGTAGCCGATGGAGAGGTCGGAGAGCACCAGCACGTCGCGGCCGCTCTCAGCCAGGCGATCGAACTCCATCTTCATGCGGTAGCGTTCACGGGGTTTGTCGATATGTTCTTCATGCAGCAGCCTGTCCACGCGGGCTTCGATGGCGCGGGCGCGGCGCACCGTTCCCAGCGAGCGGTTGGCAAAGAAGGCTTTGGCAAACTTGTCACCCGTATCGGCTTTTCCTCCTTTTTTGAATTTGGCGATACCGCGAATGCGGCGGGCAGCAGCGCTTAAGCGCGCGATCTCCTCCTGTTGGTCGCTGTATTCCTGGAACAAACGCTGGCGTTCCTGCGCCTTCTGCTCGAGATAGGCGGAATAATTACCCGGGTAGACCTTCAATGCGTGCGTCACTGGATCGATTTCGTAGACATTGTCTGCAACACGATCGATAAATACGCGGTCGTGCGAAACCAGCAGCACAGCGCAGGAAGAGCGTTTCAACCAGGTTTCCAGCCACTCAAGCATTTCAAGGTCGAGGTGGTTGGTGGGTTCGTCCAGCAGCAGCACGCGTGGGCGGGCAAGCAGCAAACCGGACAGGCGCAGGCGCGTCTTTTGCCCGCCACTGAGGGCGGTTAGCGGCAGGTGCGGGGGGATGTTGTCCAGACCAAATGCGGCAAGGATCGCCGGAGCCGCTCCGGCGTTTTCGTTGATCAAGTCGATTTGCGACAGGCAGGCGTCGTATTCCTCTTGCAGGCGGGCTTGCGCCGGGTCTGCCGCCAATGCTGCTGCCAGTTGCTCCAGGCGGTACGTCAGCCCCGGCAGGTCGCCCTGCATCTCGGTCAACATCCTGCCCAGGCTTGCATTTGCAGGCAGTTCACCCCCCTGGGGGAGGTAGCCAGGTTGAAGGTCTGGCGGGGAGTAATGGAAGGATCCGGAATCCGGGCTTTCCACACCGGCGAGGATGCGCAGCAGTGTGGACTTGCCGCAGCCGTTGGGACCGACCAGCGCGGCCTTCTCACCGGCGTTCAGGTTGAAGGTGATCTTCGAGAGAACGGCATGAATGCCGTAGGATTTGGTGATGGAATGAACAGTAAGCATAAGCAACCTTTATCGAAAAAAGAAAACCGGAGGCAGAAGCCTCCGGCAAGTGGTTAAATGCGTCAGCGACGCTGCCGAGCGGGTCTACCTGATATCGATGCTAAAGGTTGCGAACTATCACTTGAATATCTCCTATTCGATTGTCATAATTATATCATGCAAGGTTTTCTGGCAAAATAAAGGATATTTTACCTGTTGTTTACATTCCAATCATCCTGACACAATTCAATAATGCGTTCTAGAATCGTTAACCTGTCAACTATACTGGTAGTAGGAGAGAGATATGGATTTTCCTGTTTACACAACGATTAAGATGGTCAAGGGGGAAGATCTGAATCACCACGGTACGTTATTCGCCGGGCGTACTGCCGAATGGTTCGTCGAATCCGGCTTTATTGCCGCCGCCTCGATGACAAAACCCGACAACATCGTCTGCCTGAAGATCCACGGCATGACTTTCACCCGTCCCATTAATAAAGGCGACCTGCCGATTTTCACCAGCCGCGTGGTTTTGACCGGCAAATCCAGGATGGTGGTGTACATCGAGGTGCACAATCGGGGAGAAATGGTCATCAGAGGGTTTATCAGTTTTGTCCACGTCGATAAAGACGGCAAGTCGCTGCCCCACGGCCTGGTCTTTGAACCCAGGACCGAAGAGGAAAAGGCGCTGAACGAAGAAGCCAAAAACCTGGTTTGATCTACACTGAATTTCCTGTCATCTTTAACCTGCCGGCAGGGGTTCCACTTCCCTGACCGGCTGGCGCAGGATGGTGCGGTTCTTTTCGGGTGCCACTTTGCGCACATCGGATAGGTAGATCTCGTGGTGCTTGCCGCCGGGTGTATATCCTCTTTCACGGATGAAGTCGTGCATGCGTGCGATGCTGGGACCTTCGTCGGCGTACGGGCCGAAGTACAGGATCTGGACGCATAATCCTTCGCTGAGCGTTTCCAGGCGGGTCTTTCCAGCCAGGGGCGCCTTACCCTTGGCGGAAGCCTGGCGTTTGGCCTCGTCCAGCAGGGCGGGGGTGACGAAGTCCGGCTGCAGGATCATTGCGCTCCAGTCCCAATCCGCTTTGAGCGCCAGGCTGAACTCGCGCATGTCGGGCATCCACCACAATCCTTCCAAACCCATCACGGTGTAATCCTTTCCCTGTGCCTTGAGGTTGAATTTGAGCGTGTAGGAAAGCCCGTAGAGGGTTTGCAGCGCATCCTGGTATTGCTGCGAGGTGTTGGGGTCGCCGTGCCCATCGATCATTAAATATTGCAGCGGCGGGATCCGGATGATTTCGAAGTCTTTGGCGGAAGGGGAATAGTAGGCTTTCAACTGCTTGCGCAGGTCGAGCTTGGTTGGGGAATCGGACAAGGTCATTGAATTAATCTCCCTTCAAGATTACAAGAATATACCTGGGTACTGAAAGCCCAGCGCCATTTGTGACCGGGCGACAGAAAAATTCACCGAAAATTTTGGTGTTAATTACCATAAAGATTTTATCACGCACAGTGCCAGCGGATTTTTGCGGGATGGATACAATAAAGTAAATATTCGTGATCAATGGTTGTGAGAGGATTGGATCGATCCTGATGAACACAAAGCCAAAATTTACACTTCCGCTGCTGGCGGTTTTGCTCCTGTGGATGCTGTTCATCCTGGCCGGTTACTATATCGTGCACAAACCGCTCGACCCGGGCGCGTTCGGCAGGTGGTTGTTGGTGATCGTCGACCTAATCGGCGGGCTGGGCACGGTTGTGCTGTGCAGCGCGCTGGGGAGAAGGCTGTTCAAGGGGGCTTCACTCAATTCTCTGGAGCGTACGGCGGTGCAGGCTGCCCTGGGGGCTGTGATCGTTGGCCTGGCATGGCTGCTTTTCGGGGTGTTGCATTTGTACCTGCGATGGCTCGCCTGGGCGGTCTTTGCAGCAGGCGCGATCCTGCTGCGCCGGGAGGTCGTCGGCTGGTGCAGGGACCTGGCCGACATTGGCGCATACTGGAAGGGCGCCGGCACGCTGGAGAAAACCGCTGCAGTTGGAATGGGATTGCTGGTGGTCTTCCAGCTTTGTTACGCAGCAGCACCGCCGTTGAAATGGGACGCGCTCACCTATCACCTGCAATTGCCCAGGCAGTACATCGATGCGCGCGGCTTGGTTTTCGTTGCGCAGAATCCCTACTGGGGGCATCCCCAACTGGTTGAAATGCTGTACACCTTCGCCTTCACCCTCAGCCGGGCGCAGACTGCGGCCATGACAGGGTGGGGGTTCGGCATGCTCTTTTTCATTGGCACGCTGGGCTTCACCCGCCGCCTCGCGCAGAGATTTTCCCCGGGCACCCGATCCATCGATGCAGGGTGGGTGGCGGCCGCAGCACTGCTGGCGGGCGTGACGACGCGATATTTGGCGGGGTGGGCGTACACCGACCTGTTCGCCGCCTTGTTCGGGCTGGCTGCGGTGGTCACTTTTAACCAATGGATGGAGGAGAATGCCAACACCTGGTTGAGATGGTCCTTCCTGTTTGCCGCGGCAGCCGCCACGGTGAAATGGACGAACGGGGTGCTGCTGCTGGGGCTGATCGCCTGCCTGCCGTTCCTGTGGAAGAAGATGCGATTTTCACCGTGGGTCATTATTCAGGGCTTGCTCATCGCCCTGGCGGTTTCGCTTCCTTGGCTGCTGAAGAACCTGGTCGTCACAGGCGACCCGCTCTACCCGTACCTGCTGCCCACCACAGATTTCAGCCGCGAGCGTGTGGCGTTGGCCAACGGCGGATTTGCGGATGTCGCGTTGTGGGAACGCATCTTCCTGCCCTTTGCCGTCACTTTCATGGGGGTGGATACGGCAGCCGGTTTCAACTTCGACCCCGGCCCGCTGCTTCTGCTGCTGGGGCTACCGGGATTGATCTGCTGCTGGAAGGAGGGCAAGGTGCGCCTGCTGTTGGTCATGATCCTGCCGGCCGCGTTTGCCGTGGGAATCCTGAGCATCTGGTTCGGACACCTGGTGCAGCCGCGCCTGTTCCTGGCGGTACTGCCGGTCTTCGCTGCCTTGGCCGGGTTGGGCTGGAGCTGGATTTCAGGTTTGGTGTTGCTGAACATCCGCATGCGGCGCATTATGGGCGCGGCGGTGGTCCTCGTCTTGGTTCTCTGCATCACGCAGGATGCATCGAAGATCATCCAACTGAATCCCGCCCAGGCTTTGATCAGCGATTCCTACGAGAGTGAATACTTCGAAAAAGGGCTGGGAGCGTACCAGGGCGCGGTGGAGCGCATCCATTCCCTGCCGGCGGAGGAGAAGGTGCTCATGTTGTGGGAGCCGCGCGGGCTGTACATGCCGCTCAACAGCGCACCCGACCTGTGGATCGACCGCCTGAAAACGGATGTGCGGGAGACCGGTGCTGTACCGGCCATCATCGAAAACTGGTGCAAGCAGGGATTCACACGCGTGCTGGTCTACAAGCTGGGAGAAAGCACGCTCGCTGCCGCAGAGATGCAAGCCTACCAGGAACTGCGCAATTCCATGCCGGGTGAAGAGCACATCAATAACTGGTACGAATTGTTCCGGCTGCCTTGCGCACATTGAAATCAATCAAAGAAGAGGAAGAACAATGCGGATGAGAATTCCATTCAAAGGACTCGATCAAAAAGCCTGGAGGCGGCTGGGGATCACAGCCTTGCTCGTGTTTTATCTCGTTCAGGTCGGCTTTGATACCGTAAAGAATAATACCTTGATCGGGCTGGGCGGCGATGCATTGGCCTTCTGGAGCGTCGGCAGGATCGCCGACACCCGCGGGTATGGGGATGTGTATACTGTGGACATTCTCAGGCAAACGCAGAACACCGCACTGGAAGCCCTGGGTTTCAACAGCGAATTGGCCTCCACCATGCCCGCACCCTTATTCGCTTTCTTTTTCTTTCCCTTTCAAATTCTCTCCAGGTTGGATCCCCGACCCATGTTTTGGGTATACTCGGCGATTTCACTGGCTGCCATCATCCTGTATCTGTGGTTTTTTGCCAAAAAGATGGGCAGCGGGGGAGGAAAAAACATTTCCACCGGTATGCTCGTGATGCTCATGCTGGTCTCTTATCCTGTCTTCCAGAACCTGTTCTGGGGGCAGGTGGAGGTCGTGCTGCTCATCTGCGCCGGTGAATTTCTGCGCAACGCGGTGGGTAAAAAACCGCTGCTGGCGGGGTTGTGGTTGGGGGGGCTGCTGATCAAGCCGCAGGTGTTGATCCTCATCATCCCCGCGCTGCTCCTGCTGAAAAACTGGAAAGTGCTCTACGGATTTGCCATTTCTTCGACGGTCGTGTTGGGGATCTCGCTGGCTCTCTCCGGCATCGAGGGTGTGATTTCCATGGTCAATCTCTGGCTGAGTTACGTGCCGGGCATGGCCACCAACGCGCCGGAAAACATGATGAACTGGCGCATGCTGGCGCTTCATATTAACGGGTGGACGAATTCATTCACCGGATGGATCGTGGCCGGGGTGGGGATCTTGTTCACCCTGGTGCTGGATGTCCTCCTCCTCCGGCGCCGTCCCCAGTTCGGATCGGATACCTGGCTGCTGGTCATTTTCGGCATCCTGGCGTCCACCTGCGCCGTCACCTGGCATTCCCACACGCACATGGCGATGGTGCTGATCCCCTTCATCATGTTTGCGGCCATGCAAGGCATTTTATCCGGTCGTCTGCTCAACAGCTGGGTTTTCGTTACACCGCTGGTGATGGTATTGGTGTTCATCGCGGGGGCGGTCATGGTATTGGGGGTCGTTACATTTATCAAGGGTTTCGGAGGTCTGGTCATGGGGCTGTGCGGTCTGACCTTCAATACCATCTTCACCGTCTGGGCATATCGAAGGACCAGACAGACTGTCAATGTTGTTTCAGAATAGCCGAACCTTTACCGGCTTCCTTCGAAGGCAAAGATCGAGATCTGCGGCGTGTCGTATACGAGGTCGAATTTCCCGTCCAGGCTCAACGCTTCCTGTAAAGCGCTGTGATAGGGTGTGATGTCCGAACTGCCGGCCTGCGTTGAATTGCGTACCAGCAGGTAATCGAACGCGGCGTTATGCTGCTGCACCCAACCGCTAACGCACTCCGCGCTCCGGTTGGAACAATCCTGCACGGCTGAAAATTCACTGTGGATTTCGCGAAAATCGGTGCCGGTTTTCCACTCGTAACCATACAGCGTGGCGATGCTCCTTCTGCCGCTGAGCGTCGGAAACCACTCGGAGACGGGATCCAGCAGCGGATTCGACCCGGTGAGGATGAGGAACTGGCTGTCTGCGGAGGTATTCGCGGATGCCCAGGAAAACGCGGCTCGATCCGCGGC
>DAOUGM010000135.1:0-2446 GCA_034428895.1 Anaerolineaceae bacterium | reverse complement strand
AAGACATCCTCAGCTCCATCACGACCGATGAAGCCGTACCCCTTGGCGGGATTAAACCATTTTACAGTCCCTACGAAACGTTCTGCCATTCTTTTACTCTCCATATCGAAAAATGATTGCGGCAGGCATGTTCTTGACTTACCGCATACGATAAAAAGAATTTACCATGTTGTAAAATCGATGTCAAGCGGAAATCGCGCAGCAAATTCCCCTGAGATATGTCAATGGTCACACTGATGGAAGAGAAAGGTTGACTTCGGGGTGGGCTATAATTAATCCTGTGAATTTTCGGCAAAAGTTGTTGAGTTTACTGCTGATTTTGCTGCCGTTGGGAATGGCGGTGGTAGTCCCGTTATCTCCAATGTCGGACAATTGTGTCAGCGCGTCGCGCAAGGTCCGAAAAGCTTTTATCGACGGCGAAAAAAGCGTGGAAATCGAGAACATGCAGATCGTTTTGGAATGTTACCCCTGGCGCGGAGAGATGTGGCAGCGCATCGGAAGGCTGTATATGGACAAGGGAGATGATCCAAAGGCCGTGGAATCCCTCGAACAGGCTCAGGAGCTCGGGCAACTCGATGCGCAAGGCAAGATCTGGCTGGCGGATGCACTGCTGGGACTGGGAGAAAAGGAAAAAGCCAAACAAATCCTGCGCGGTATAAACGGAGAAGAGGATGTATTCATCCTGATGCAGATTGCGTCACTGCAGCGCCAGTTGAACGATACATTTGGCGCGTTATCCACACTGCTCAGCGCTTACCCCCTGGATCCAAAAAACAGTGAACTGAACTATCAACTGGGATTACAACTGGCAGCCCAGGAGCCGGAAAGTGCTGCCAGCTACCTGCGAATGGCGAGTTCCAATCCTCAGCGCCAGGCAGGAGCAGAGGCTTTAATTGACGTATTGGAGCAGACCGCTAAAATCACCGGCACGGGTGAAAGATTTCTCTATATCGGTCAGACCCTGTCCAGGATGGAGGAGTGGGATGTGGCAGCGCGCGCGTTTCAGCAGGCCGTTGATCTTGATCCAGAGAATGCAAACGCCCTGGCGCTGCTGGGGGAAGCTCAACAGCAAATGGGTGAAGACGGTTACCCTGCCCTGAAAAAAGCGATGGAACTCGATGCGAAATCTGAAACTGTGAATGGATTAACCGCTTTATATTACCGCAGGCAGGGAAAACCTGACGTTGCCCTGGTGTACCTAAAGCGCGCCCTGGATGCAAACCCAGTGGCGGCGGTGTGGGAAATCGAAACCGGCAACACACTATCGGATATGGGTGAGCTGGAGGACGCACTGGAGCATTATCAAAAAGCGGTTCAGATGGATCAACAGGACTGGGTTGCGTGGCGCGCGCTGGCAAAGTTTTCGGTTAGTCGAAACTACGAGGTCAACACGGTTGGAATCGAAGCCGCGAGACAGGCTCTTCTGCTGCATCCCGATTCACCGCCGCTGCTCGATCTGATGGGTACGGCGTTGATGCTTCTGGGCGACCTGGATTCGGCAGAGCGTTATTTTCTGCAAGCCGATCAACTCGATCCGGACCAGGCAGCGATCTTGATCCACCTGGGTCAATTGAATATTTATAAAGGAGAAAAAGAGAAGGCCTTCAGGTACTTGCGCAGGGCAGAGGCAGCGGCGGAAGAAAGCCGGTTAAGAGACATGGCACGCCGCTTAATCATCGAAAACGGCGGCGAATGATTGCGGTCAAGGTATAATTATTTTTCAATTTGAGCAACGGGAAGGCAAATTTGGTAAAGAAAATCATCATAGTAATGATCTCGGCGGTCCTTTTGACAGCGTGCGATGTGATCCAATCCTTGACGCCGACCGACCCTACCGCAGCGGCGGGAGACATCCTTTTCGCCGATGATTTTTCAGTCTCACCCAACGGCTGGGGAACGATGGGCAGGAACGGCGGCGAAATTGCTTTCGATTTCCAGGGGCTGGTAATCACGGTTAACCTTCCCAGGTATATGTACTGGACGGTCAACGGGGGTAAATACTCAGATACGAGGATCGATGTCGATGCGGTATTGCTGGATGGACCTCCAAACGATAATTTTGGCGTTATTTGCCGTTTCGTGGACGATGAAAATTTCTACGGCTTTCTCGTCAGCAATGACGGTTATTACGGAATTTTTAAAATGATCGACGGAAAAATGGTCATGTCATCCGCAGAAGGAGATATGGCGTACAGCGAATCGATCCGCCAGGGCGGCGTGGTCAATCACATAGAAGCCGCGTGCCAGGGAAACATGTTATCCCTGACCGTGAACGACGTTCTGCTGGCACAAATCCAGGATGACTCCTTCACCAGCGGACAAATCGGACTGATCGCCGGGGCATACGACACACCTGGCGTGAAAATACTGTTTGACAACATTGTCGTCTCGCAACCTTGACCATGAAAGTCTATTTCGACACTGTCGGCTGCCGGCTCAACCAGGC
>DAOUGM010000134.1:0-4642 GCA_034428895.1 Anaerolineaceae bacterium | reverse complement strand
GACCATCTGGAAGGGGATGATCATGGAAAAAACCAGCAAATAGTAGACAATAGAGCTGAACGTGGATTTTATCCTGGTGATGGCCCAGGCCGTCATTGATGTAAAGAAAACAATCGCGGAGACAGAAAAAACCGTAATGAATAACGAGTACCCAAAAGCTTTAATGAATCCGGTCTTTTCAATGCCGCTCACATAATTCTTAATCCCAATGAAGGTTTCACTGGTGGGTAATGCAAAGGGCGCATCGGAAATAAAGAATCGACCTTTGAAAGAATTCATCAAAACGATCAGGATTGGCGCCAGGGTCAGGGCGGCAAAGATTACCAGCGCAAGGAACGTGATTGTGTTTTGAATCTTATTCTTGACAGTCATTAGCGCTCTACCTCCTTCGTTCTGGTGAGTCTGATTTGCAGGAAGACGATCAATGCAACGATCAGTGAGAACACTACAGCTTTCGCCTGGCCTACCCCTTCAAATCCGACACGTCCGTAGAACGTCGTGAAAATATCCAGAGCCAGCATGGCGGACTGCCTGCCCGGAGCGCCTGCTGTTAACGCCAGGTTCTGGTCAAAGAGTTTGAAGGAATTTGTTAACGTAAGGAATGTACAGATGGTGATGGCCGGCATGACCATGGGTATGGTGATGTTTTTAATGAGCTGCCAGGTATTCGCGCCGTCGATCTTGGCGGCTTCTATTGTCTCGGTGGGAATACTCTGAATGGCAGCGATATAAATGACCATCATATAACCCGCCTGCTGCCAGTTCAACAAGACGACCAACCCCCAAAAACCGTAATTGGCGCTGTACGTGATATCAACACCAAAGTTGAGTAGGATGCCGTTGATGATCAACTGCCAGATATAACCAAGAACGATACCGCCGATCAGGTTCGGCATGAAGAATATCGTACGGAAGAAATTGGAACCTTTTACACTACTGGTGAGTAGAAGCGCCAGAGTGAATGCAACCAGGTTGATCAAGATCAAAGAAACCACGGCAAACTTAACGGTAAAAACCAGTGCATTGATGAAGTTCTTATCGAAGGTAAATGCGCGTATGTAATTACTGAATCCCACCCACTGGGTATTGGTTACGGTGGTAAATTTTGTGAAAGATAGATAGATTCCAAACAGGAAGGGGAGCAGAAAGGCGATGACAAAGGCGATAAGGGTCGGCAGGGTAAATAGTGCGTAGAATTTCTTCGACATTTTTTGCACAGTAACTCTCCCGTGCTGAAAAATGATCAGCCTAAAATTTTATTCTTACCCCGCACCGGTACCGGTGCGGGGTAAGTTCATTCATCAAAATAGAAATCTTACTGTGCTGCGAGTGCTTTTTCAGCCTTCCACTGGTCGACGAAGAGGGTCTTGACATCGTCCCATTTCATCGTGCCCTGTGCATATTGCAGCAGCGCGGCGCCGAAGTTGTCTTTGAAGGTCTGGCTTGGGAATACTGTAAAGTTCCAGGCAACGTTGTAGAGATCGGTTTTGCCCATGTAGCGCAGGACTTCCTTAGACAAAGGATCGGTTGGTTTTTCATTTTCCGCAAAGGTGTCGAAAGGAGCAATGAAGTTGAGGTCATTGGTTACGAACGCCTTGCCGGTCGGGCTGCTGAAGAGCCAATAGATGAAATCAGCAGCAAGCTTCTGTTTTTCAGGAGATGCCTGCGAGTTGATGGCATAAAAGTTCTCGGTGCCCACGCAAATGGATTGTTTTTCTTCTCCCGCTACACCCGTGTAGATCGGCAGGAATTTGATATCCTCGGGTAGAACAGTGTTGCCTTCAACGCCCTTGATCTGGTTCCATGCCCAATTACCGTTCTGTACCATGGCGGATTTGCCCAAGGCGAACTCTGCCATGGAATCATCCACGCTCTTGCTACCGAGAAGTGTCTTCTCGGTGACAGAGTTGTTCAGATAGAGATCGAAGATGTTCTTGAAATTATCTGAATATTTGAAGGTGACTTCCATCGTCGCGGCAGGATCGCTGAGATTCACATTGTTATCTCTAAACTCATAGTAAATGGGTACGTTTGCGAGGTGGGTTTGCCATCTCCAGTCTTCGCCGGGTTTAAGGGAAGTGGAGGAGAAAACGCCTTCGATACCTAATTCAGCTTTGCGGGCGGTCATGTCTTCGACAACTTCCTTTAGTTTGGCGAAGGTATTGACCTCATCCATGGAGGCGGCCTTGGCGCCATTCAGTGCGAAGTACTTGGTCATGATGGCATTGTTGTAGATAATGCCATAACCTTCTACTACGTACGGGATGCCGTATACACCGTCACCGCTGGTGACTGCCATGGATTTGTCGAGTAGATGCTTGTACAGTTCGGTGTCTTTGAGATCTGCTGTGTAGTCTTTCCATGAGGCATATCCCACGGGTCCGTTGATCTGGAACAGAACTGGAGCATCAGCTTTGGCAATTTCTGATTTTAAGGTCTGTTCGTAGGTACCGGCTGCGGCGGTGACAACCTTAAGGGTATTGCCGGTCTCGGCTTTCCATGCTTCGCCGATCTTGGCATAGGTTTCGGCAATTTCGGGTTTGAAGTTCAGGTAATAGAGTTCTCCACCTGCTGCAGGGGCTTCAGTTGTTGCCGCTGGAGCTTCGGTAGCCGCGGGAACAGGTGCTTCGGTAGCGACCGGGGCTTCGGTGGGTTTGGCACAAGCAGCGAGTGCAAATGCGGCGATCAGCAAAATACTGATCAAGGGGAACAATTTCTTAGTCATTTTTCTCTCCTTATTTTGAGTATTGCAAGGTTCATCGTGTAAACGCCATAGGTTGTTCTTTTTTCGACTCTTTACATCACCTCCATTCTGTGTCTTTTACGAATAATCGCATTAGTTAGTTTCATTGCCTGAAGAAAGATATTCTTCAGATGCGGTGATATTCGAAAGTGGTTTAATGTCGTGACGAAATTTCGTCGGTGAATAGTGCGTAGCCTTTGCTCAATTCAAAGAACAATGACTTGCCTTACCCTACCAGATCTATCCCCATGAGATTTCCTGACTGTTTCATTGTGATTCCTATTGTAATACATTAATCACCACTTAGTTATTAACACTTTCTTAGAGTTCGTTTGAGTACCCAAAATATCCAGGTGCAAATCCAGCGCTGGATTCAAATTGATTCGCGTTACCAAAATCAAAAGAATCATTGAAATGGGTAAGCATACTTTCAAATTTAATTTCCTGTGAAAGAGAATTGATCACATCAATAATTTGTAATCGACTTTGTCTATTATGACTGGATCGGAGGCCTTCCAATGACAATTTAGATGTTATAATCTTTTCAATAGAAATTCGATAACATCGACCATTAGTTCAACTTGGTAAAGTGCATAATGATACGACTCCTCCGTTATATATTAAAACGGGTTACTTCCATATTCCTTATCCTGTTCTTCATTACAGCGTTACTTTATGCTTTAATCATGTTAACGCCACCGGAAACACGCGCAGAGTTATATATGCCAAAAAATTTCTCTCCGCGCATGACCGAGGCACAGTATCAGCACCTGCTCGAAATGTATATCGAGCGATACCACTTAAACGATCCCTATCCCGTTCAATACACTCTATGGTTGGGCAATCTGCTGCAGGGCAATTGGGGATACAGTCCACTCCTGCAGGAGGATGTTTTTACCGGAATCACCCGCCGAACCCCGGCAACCGCCGAATTAACCGCCCTATCCATCCTGATCTATCTACCTCTGGGATTGATCAGCGGAGCAATCGCAGGTTCGCGGAAGAATAAGGCAGCCGATCATGGTTTTCAAATCTCTGCCTTTATCGCCACTTCTATGCCGCCGTTCATTTTGGCGATTCTGATGATGGTATTCTTTTATATTAGTCTGGGTTGGTTTGCTCCCGGCCGGGTCAGCACATCCATTGGCCTGGTTCTAAGATCGGAACAATTCCGCCAGTTCACAGGAATGCTGACAGTCGATGGACTGCTCAACGGCAGGTTGGATGTCTTTTGGGATGGAATACGCCACTTAATGATGCCGGCGTGTACACTGGCATTTGCGCATTGGGCAACTACGGGCAGGGTCACTCGTGCGACTATGATCGAAGAATTGCAGCAAGACTATATCACGGCTGCCAAAGCACGAGGTATTCCAAGGTACAGGGTCATTTGGCGTCATGCGCTGCGCAACGCAATCCCTCCCGCCATTACCAGCAGCTTAATCTCGGCCGCTACATTGTTGACAGGCGTCTTTATCGTTGAGATCATCTTTAATATCCCCGGAATTTCTTCGATTGCAGTATACAGCATGGCAGGTGTTCCGGATGCCGCAGCGTCATTGGGTTTTGCGATTTACAGCGTAATCGTGGTCTTGGTCCTGATGAGTATTCTGGATTTGATCCAATATTTCCTGGATCCGCGAATTCGGGAGAAGGCTTGACATGAGACCAGTCAAACGTTTCTTTTCCCGCTGGCAAAACTTTGTAGCTTTGATCCTGCTCGAATGCTTCCTGTTCGTAGCTATCGCCGCCCCGGTTTTATCTCCCAATGACCCGGAAAATCCAGGACCATTCAAAGTGGTGGGCAGCGTTTTTGAAACCCTGCCAAAGGCTCCCAGTGAGCTGGCACCCTTGGGAACTCTACCCGACCAGACCAGTGTGTATCATGCACTCGTTTGG
>DAOUGM010000133.1:0-5071 GCA_034428895.1 Anaerolineaceae bacterium | reverse complement strand
TAACTTGAGGTTCTAAAAACAATCATTTTCTCTTTACGCCAGAACTGGAGGAAGGGATTCAGTAAACCCTTCCTCCAGCCATTCAGGTTATTTCCGTTTTTGGGCTTGGCAGGGAAGTTTGCACGTTGGCCGGAGCGACGGCGAATCGCAACATTCCTTGCGCACCAAAATGATTGAACCATTTGCCATGACTTCATAATCCAAGCAGTCACCAGGTTGTAAATCCAACAGGTTACGAACCTTTTTGGGGATTGTGATGGCGTTGGTCGTGGTAATGATAATCGGTCGTTTTTTCAAATAATCACCTCCTTTCCTTTCGAGATTGCTGTAATTTTCTTAATCCAGCTCAGCCGGATATTTTGAAATTCAAACGGGAACATGGCTTTCCCCCACAAGAGGAAATGCTGGTTGGTATTCATGATGCTCTGTAATTCTGCCTGATTCAATCCTTTATCGACTTTCTGAAAAAGGAAATCAGAAAGATTGGTGTTGAAAGTGTACGCTGAACTGAGCGGTTGCGAGCCAGCCCAGAAAAGCAGCACTTTTAGATGCTCGAAATCGGTAGAGATCTGAAGCGATGAACGCCCATGAACTTCCCGTGAATATTTCAGAAACAACTTAACCTTGAGATAATTCTGACGATTCAGCATTCCAAATCCCGCGATTAACAATCCCGCCGCAGATGGGACATATGCCTTTCAGATGGCTCAGGTGGCCTTTGACAGGGTGAATTTCACCATTTTGGATTTTGACGATGGCATTGCAGCGCATGCAAAAGCCTTCACCCGCTTGAAGCTGATGGATTGGTTTCTTTTTGGCGTTCCTTTGACTGTCAACCCAGGCAGCAAATTTCTTGCCATCGATCCAGATATGGTTGGATTCGTCCCGGCTGTGTGGGGCGCCATGATCGAGCCAATCTCGCAAGGTGGTTTCAGGAACGTCCAGGTCTTCAGCGATTTCCCGCGGCGTGTAAAGCATGGGCAGCAAACCAGGCGCTTTGATCAAGACATTCCTGGAAATCCGGCAATTTGAGTTATTTTGGTTTTCTGACATTCTTTTCCTTTGTTATTTATAGGCTTTGTATGGAACAAACATACGCCAGCCATGCCAACCCCTTAAGGGAATGGCGTGGCTGGCGTATCCTCTTCCCATTGATAGGTGTTGAATGATCCTCGTTTTGTAACTCTGATTCGCGGATCATTATTGAGTTTTGAAAATGCCCGGTCTATCGTCCTGGCACTGCTGTTGATTTGAAGCGCCGAGATGAGCTCGTTCTTCTTAAATTCCTGCGCCGATACACTTTGCAAGTATTCCAGGATATCTGCAAAGATCAATTCCGCCTGACCAGGAACGCGCACCAGTTCAGAAGAATTTGTTTCAGAAAATCGAAGCGCGATGCTCTCTTCGGTCGATTCAATTTGAAACTGTAACTGCGCAGGTGGTAGGGATTCACGCACCTTTTGTGGAATGATCGTTCGCATCGAGTGTGCTGAATGCTGGTTTTCGTGTGTAACCACAATGGCGGTATCGACAGACCCTAAAATATCGGAGGAACCCCGGACACGATAGGAAAGATCGGTGTTTCCACCCTTATTGAGGTGATGAATGAGAATGAAAGTCGTACCGATCTGGTTGGCAATTTCACGAAGGGTGTTCATCATCGGTGATATTTCCGCCACAGAATTTTCATCAGCACCAGGCATAAACTTGGCCATGACATCAAAAATGACTACAGAGGCACCCAATCGATGTATGCGCTGACGCAATGCCAGCACTTCGGATGTGACTTTCAGGTTAAGCGGAGAAAAGTCGAAAATCAGGTTCGCAGGCGGTTGAATTCCCCGCGCATGGCAAAGTTTGAGAACGCGCGAGCGCATACCCCGGTAGCTGCCATCCAGAAAGTGATACAGCACTTTGCCCTGGGTTACCGGTTGGTTATCCCATGCCAGACCCGAAGAAGCCATGCCAATCGCCAGGTCGAGAGCGAGAAAACTCTTTCCTGCTGCCGGCATACCGGCAATCAAGTTGATCCCCCCGGCCATGATCCAGTCTTTGAGAATCCAGGTCAATTCACCCATCTTCGACAAACACAAATTCTCTGCGGTCATAACCATTCGCTCCGTGACTCCCGACAAGGCGGATGAGCTGACCAAAAATTCTTCCATTTGCTGTAGAGCTTCAGAAAGCGGTTTATCTTGAATAGCATTTTGCGCAAGATTAGTTGCGACCTCCAACGCTTTTCGCATAAATGCTTTTTCACGCACGATCTTCGCGTAAGACTCGGCGTGCATGGAAGTCGGAGTTGCATTGAGCAAGCCCATGATATATGCCGGCCCACCAATTTCCTTTAGTTTTCCGCTGGTATTCAAATCATTACACAAGGTGACATGATCGATCTGTTGCTCAGATTCCAACAGGTGATTCATTGCTTCCCAAATCCAGCGGTGTGAGATGCGATAAAAATATTCCGCTTTTACGATGGTGACCAAATCTTCAAATAGATAAGGTGCAATCATGATTGAACCGAGCAAGGCCTGTTCGGCATCAATATCTCTTGGCGGAATGGGATCTGGCATCAAAAGCTCCAAATGGTTTGATATTTACTCCTAACAACAACACAAAGGTCATCTGAGAAAACGAAAAGCGACCGGCATAACAAATAACTTTGTTATGCGGCCGCTCCTACGATTTGATTGATGTCCAAGGAGATCAGCGACCCAAGATGGTTACATTTTTATTCTACAAATAAATCAGGCAGGATCCAAGGTGGCAGTTCAATTGAAAAAGTTGAATCCTAAACTACAGTTTGCCATATTGATGCTAAGCCCAAAGGTGGTAGTTTTTCCCGTTTCTATAACTCATTGTTTACGCTTCATCATCTCTCGACAACGCTGTTGCCCCAGTCCCGTCAGGGGATTTGAGCCATCCGCTTTGGCGTCCGCCTGGTTAAAGAGATTGATAGCATCTTTATATTTGCCCTGTTGCTCAGCTGAACAGGCTCTAAGCATCAATGCATTATAGGCTGCATAAGGGAGGGAAGATTTTTCCAGTTCGTTAGCGATCGCTTCTGCACTGATAAAATCCTTAAGACTGATGTAACGTTGACCGAGGCTGGCCTTAAGGAGGACATTGTCAGGTAATTCTCGCAGACCTTTTTCAAGTGTAGTGACGCTTTCATCAAGTTTCCCTTTGCTGGCCAAGGTTACTGAAACCGCAGACCAGTATCGCTCTTCCCTGGGATTTAACTCCAGTGCTTTTTGAAAATTTTTAAACGCAGCATCTTGTTTGCCATCCGTGGAAAGGAAGATGCCTTCTATGTAAAGCTGACGATCTTCTGTAATCTCAGTCCAGCCAGCTTCCAGGGCAAATTTCTCCAGGCGTTCTTTCTTGCTTAATTTAGGTGCCTGAACTGCTGATGAGGAGACAGGGTGAACGGTTTTTGCGGGTTTGGTGGCAGGCTTTGGCTTGGGTTCTGTCGTCAGTCCCTTGTTTGTTGGATGTTTTTGGGCGGATTCCGCCGGTAAACTTTCTCCGCGCATGTTAGCACCCTCTTTGGAGAAAGTAAAATGAACAGGCTCACTTTTTGCTATAAAGTCCTTTCCGATATCGTCGTAAATCTGCACGTTAAATTGCAAATTTCGTTTCCCATCTGGCTGATCCAACTCAGCGTAAGGTAAGAACAGGATGTAATCGTTAAACAGGGAATCCTCAAAATCCGGTACACAACTGCTCCCCACGCAGACATGGCCGGAGGAGGTCTTGAATTTGTTATTTAGATCTACTAATCCATTACCCTGTTCATCTCTGAAATAAGCGAGAACACCACATGAAAATCCTTTGCGGTGTTGAATGGTGAAACATAACCTAATCTGGATACCGGATTGACCAGATTGGAAAATGTTATGAGACACTTCCATATTTTTGATCGTTGCACTGGCCGGTATATTCGGTATCTGAACCGGTTTGTTTTCCACTTGTTGTTGCGGTTGTTTTTGCTCCGTCTCTACTTTTTTCGGTTGTACAGGAGCCGGTATGGATTTTTTTCGATTGCGAATTTCCCAGGCCATGGATTGGATGCGTTTCAATTCGATCAATTCTGGCCATGTTTCTTCACCCTTGGTATTGCCGCGGTCAATCACCTTTCCAAGATAGCGTTCCGAACATTTCCACCATTGGGCTTCAATTTTATTTAACTCTTCACGGTCTGGAAAATTAATATCTCTGAAGAAAGTGATGGTTAATTTGGTTTGTACCTGGGTGACCGTGGTGTTCATATTGGTTCCCCACCCGTGGTTGGTCTGGTAACTTGAAAAGGCGGTGGTGTTGGTGTGGGGATGATAATAAGCGTGACCGAACATGCTGCCGCTGCCCATATTGCTCGAGAACCCCAGCGATTGGTTCACAACCTTGTCAACTACTTCCTGCATGTTATGCACCTGCCAGCCATATGCAGCCAGCCAACTGGTGTAATAATTTTGATCTACGACTCTACATTTGACCACCTTGTATTCATATTGCGTCATGATTAATACCCTTTAGTGAATTGGTCTGTTAAAAATAATTATAGATGCTTTTACTGACACAAGAAACTAAAATCCTTATTATTTACCATTCAGCGATTTGGATAGGTCGGAATTGGCAACCATAAGCGGCAGGTTTACCTAGCATCGTCCAGGATAATCGCTCAACCGTTTTCCACCAGATATCCGGGATTTCATACCAGGCTGCGCCGGCAACATCCCGCGCAATATCCGGGTCCGGAGCGGTTCCCTTAGCCAAGGTACTATATGGATTGACCGCAACCGTTGTGTACACTACTGAATAGATTGGCCCAAGTGCAGCCAATGACAGCATCATTCCCCATCCGCATTGAGACGGTTTGACCGTTTTTGCAGCATCGATCCGATCTGTTATGAATTCGAAATAGGTCATACCCTGTGGTGCCTGGGGAACGCTCATCGGCTGATTGCCCCGATAAGCGATAAACAGAATGGTTGCCATCACCATCAGAAGTAAAGCGTTTTTGAAAATCTTGAAGACTAAATGAAATCCCTTCAACAGAAACATACCT
>DAOUGM010000132.1:0-5751 GCA_034428895.1 Anaerolineaceae bacterium | reverse complement strand
ATCTCCGTTGCGCTCTTCATCTGGGCGCGCAGGTCGACTCGCGGGAATTATTCGGGGCATCTCATGACCACCGCCAACCAGGAGCTGGTTCAGTCGGGTCCTTACCGCTTTGTGCGCCACCCGGCGTATGCCGCCTATCTGCTGATGTCGCTGGGGGTGGGGTTGGGTTACTCCAGTTTGATCGGCATCTTTTCTGTTTTGATCCTGCTCCTGCCCGCCATGATCTACCGCGTCCGCGTAGAGGAAAGACTGCTTGCAGAACAGTTTGGCCAGTGCTATCGTGATTATGCCGCTCGTACCGCGCGTTTGATCCCCGGCATCTGGTAAAAAGGATGTGCTTGAATGGTTGCGTTATCCAATTACTACACAAAACATAAAAGACGCTACCTGGCGGAATTCGACCTGATGGTGAGGTTTGCCCGCCCGGTCCTCGTCCGTTACTTTGGTGAGCAGCAACTTCAGCAGCTGATCTCAGAAACCCGCCAGGATTTTCAAAACATCATCCCGCGTCTGCCGTACATCGGTGGTAAACAACCCTTTACCGAGTTCATCGTGCTCACAGGGATGCAGCTTGCCCTTTACCTTACCGCTTCAGCCCATGGGAAAGACCTGGCGAAGACCGCCGGGCTGGCTTTTGAGATCGGTCAGGAAGTGGTTGGTAAAGCCCCGCCTTTCCTGTTGGAGTTGTTTGCCCCCATGAACTTTTCCTCCCGGTATTTGGAGCGAGCGCGGCAAAGGGCGACCGAGTCGCATCGCAGTGAATATCCGGAGGATTATGTGTACGACTTCGTCGAAGGCGATGGCGAGACCTTTGATTACGGCATCGATTACGTCCAATGCGCTTCCTGCAAATTCCTTGCCAGGGAAGGCGCATTTGAACTGGCGCAATATCTCTGCCCGGCGGATATTCTGTACAGCGAGGCGTTCGGCTGGGGCTTGGTGCGCACCCAGACCCTGGCGCAGGGTCACTCCCGCTGCGACTTCCGCTTCAAGCGGGGTGGTCCCACCAAAGTTGCCGTCCCTGAGGCGATCTCCTCCCTGGTGGCGGAAAAAACCGGAAACATTATGTCATAAACCTTTAACCAGGTTGATGAGTGTTCTGCAGGAGGTTGTGATGAGAAAAGCAATTGCATTCAACGGCAGCCCGCGCATGGATAAAGGCTTTACCGCACTGCTCTTGAATTCCTTTGCCAGGGGAATGGCCGAAGGCGGCATCGAAGTCGAATTATTCCATGTTGGAAAGTTGAAAATCAAACCCTGTTCCTGCGGCAGGTTGTACTGTTGGAATGACGTCGCGGGAGAATGCTGCATTAAGGACGACATGCAGACCCTTTATCCCAAACTTAAGGCAGCCGAAATCCTTGTACTCGCCACTCCAGTTTATATACCCCTGCCGGGCGATATGCAAAACTTGATGAACAGGCTTTGCCCGCTCCTCGATCCGGTGCTGGAAATCCGCCAGGAGCGAACCCGGGCCAGGTTTCACACGGATGTGCAACTGTGTCAGATTGTTCTTGTGGCCACCAGCGGATGGTGGGAACTGGAAAACATGGACGTGGTGGTGCATATTGTAAAGGAATTGGCGGAAAACGCTTCGGTGAATTTCGCCGGCTCCCTTCTCAGGCCGCATTCCTCAATAATGAAATCCAAAGGAAAGATCACGGAACAGGGGCAGGCTGTCCTTGACGCTGCCAGGTGCGCCGGTTCTGAGCTGGCAACAGATGGGAAAATGAATCCCTTCACACTGCAGGGGGTCAGCCGTCCGTTGATTTCGGTGGAGGATTATTATAGGAATTAATCCGCGTCACCATCGGTTGAAAGCAATGATCTATACTAAAGTAAGCATTTTATTTATATTGCCGGAGAAAATAAGTAATGCACCCCAATACCGGAACATTCACCACCATCGACGAATACATCGCACTCTTCCCTGAAGATGTACAGGAAAAGTTAAGGAAGATGCGCTCGGTCATCAAGGCAGCCGCGCCACAGGCAGCGGAACGGATCAGTTACCGGATGCCCGCATTCACCCTCAACGGAATTCTGGTATATTTTGCCGCTTTTACCTCCCACATCAGCTTTTTCCCCACCTCCAGCGGCGTGGCAAAGTTCAAGGAGGAACTCGCGGGATACGAATCTTCCAAGGGAACGATCCGGTTTCCGTTGGATAAACCCATCCCCTACGACCTGATCGGGCGTATTACAACCTTCCGGGTTCAAGAGAATATTGGGAAATCGCCAAAAAGATCCAAATAGAATAAGAATTGGAGATAAAATCATCTGAACGTTGATTCCTTTGACATGAAGGCTTGATAGCATAAATATGGCCGTTCGCTTTCTCAATTGTGCATCCATGCATCCCTGGTGGCCTCGTTGGCAGGTTGGGGGAATGTGTTTGCTCGTGGATACGGAGCAGGGTCCGGTGCTGGTCGATACCGGTCTCGGTTTGCATGATCATGAGACTCCTTCCCCAATGGTAAAATTTTTCCGCGCGGATTTCGGAATCCCTTATGCACCGCAAGAATGTGCGGTACGGCAGGTGGAAAATCTCGGCATACACCCCCGGGAAATCGGCAACATCATCCTCACCCATTTGCATTTCGATCATGCGGGAGGATTGCCGGATTTTCCCTGGGCCAACGTCCATTTGCATAAAAAAGAATATGAGGCAATGCTGCATCCCAAGAAATGGATCGAGATCTTTGCTTATGATCCGGCCGATTTCGCACACCAGCCCAGGTGGGTGACCTATGAGGAAATCACGGACAATTGGTTCGGTTTTGACGCCATCCGTCTTCCTTTTACTCCAAGCATTTTCCTGATCCCTCTCTTCGGCCATACCTCGGGGCATTGCGGCGTGGCAATAGAAAACGGAGACGGATGGGTGTTCCAGGCAGGTGATTCAATTCCGTTGGATGCAAACTTTCATGTTACACCGGCCTGGGTCAATCGGATCGTTCTTGGCAAACATATCGAGCGGTTAAGGGCATTTACAGAGGTTCACCCCAATATTCGCCTTTTAGCCGGTCATGCTACCAAAGGTTTTTTCGAGAGAGAGTGAGTTCATGATCCGCAATGTTCATTTGACCGACGCACAAAGGATCGTTGAAATCTACAATCCTTACATCCTGAATACCATCATCACCTTCGAGGAAAAACCGATCGACGTCGGAGAAATGGAAAGGCGCATCGGGCACGTGTTGGAACAAGGACTGCCCTGGATCGTGGACGAATCAGAGGGCGTAGTCATCGGTTACGCATACGCCAGCGCGTGGCGCACGCGGGCTGCCTACCGCTACACTGTCGAAAGCACCATTTACCTGGATCGCAATTTCAAAGGAAAAGGTCACGGCAGATTGTTATATACTGCCCTGCTCGACAGCCTGAAACAAAATGGCATCCACACCGCCATAGCCGGTATCTCGCTGCCGAACGAGGAAAGCATCGGCTTGCACGAAAACCTGGGGTTCAGAAAGGTTGCCGGGTTTCGCGAAGTTGGCTTCAAGTTCGGTAAATGGGTCGATGTTGGATTCTGGCAATTGATGTTGTGATTATTTACTTGAAACATTTTTTAAGCAGTTTACTGATGAATATTTACCCTCAGGATGGATAATCTTCGGTATTGTTGAAGGTTCGGCAAAAATTATCCACCGCTGACTCGAATTCCACGGGTTGAACCGGGAAAAAAGTCGTATCATTTATTCAAGCTCACAGAAAATATAAGGAGATTGCCATGGAAAAGAAAATGATCGCGGTACGAGCACTGGCAATCATCGGCACTGCATTGGTCTGGATCCCGATCCTGACAACACTCGTTACCGGTATTGTCGGTTCGATTTACGCAAAAACCTTTCGCATCGATTACCTGATGCCGGCGGAACTGTTCCCATTGGTGGGTGTGGGCAGCCTGCTGCTGCTCATCGCTGCCCTTCTTGCCCGCTCCCGGCGCAAATGGATCATCTGGAGTCTGGTTGCCATGATCCTCACCCTTGTCGGCGGTCAAGTACTTGCTTCCGTCAGCGGTCTGGCGTCGGGCCGTACCGAACCTGAAGGCATCTGGTGGGGTATCGTTCTGGCAAGCATCGGACTCTATACATTGACCATCATCGCCATGGGAATCGGCGGGATCCTGTTGATCAAATCCGTACATCTGAAAGAGCTTGTTGAACCCGAAAGACCTTCCTAAGAATTGATCGCCCGGTAAAATCCGCGCTCCAGTCTGTTTTGACCTGGGTCGCCAGTGGTTTCGATACCACTTTGATATGATGTATCACAGCCTGCCATCATCAAGATCAATATTTATCAAGTAAACACGCTGAGGGTCTGCGATTTCATTTTGCCTCCCTATTTTCAGTTTTTTTGAAAAACGCTGGGCTGTTGGAGGGATAGTAGGTAGAGGGCAATATCGCTGCAATCCCTCCGACTGGGTAGTTGCGTGATATACAATTCACCTGTTGAATCAACTACGAATTTCAACCAATACTAGATATCAACCTTATGGGAATGTGCCGCAAATCCAGCGTCGTTTGGTCCTTGCATCGATCCTTATAATTTTGGATATTTTTTATCATATTTGGTATAATACCAACAATAAAGGAGAAAAAGCATGTCTACCAAACTGTTTGCCAATTTGCCGGTAAAAGACCTGAAAAGGTCAATGGATTTTTTTTCGAAACTGGGCTTTACTTTTAACCCTCAGTTTACTGATGAAAATGCCGCCTGCATGGTCATCAGCGAGGAGAACTACGCCATGCTGATCGTTCCCGATTTTTTCAAAAACTTCACCGTCAAGGAAATCGCGGATGCCGCCAAGACCACCGAGGTCATCCTTTCGCTGACCGCCGATTCCCGCGAAAAAGTGGACGAGATGATCGGCAAAGCGATACAGGCTGGCGGAAAAGAATCCAAATTCTCGCAGGATCTTGGTTGGATGTATGAGCGCGGGTTTTCCGACCTCGACGGACATATGTGGGAGTTCTTCTATATGGACGAAAGTGCCGTCCCGCAAAATAAATGATATCATCGTTCAGAATAACTAACTTGATACATAAATTTCGCCAGTTTTATCGATTTAGTTGACATACGGTCTGCGAATATTCTATAATGCATACAGACGGTTAATTCAAACCGATCAATTACGAGAAAGGATTAATCATGGGACTTTTCGATAAGATACTGGAAAAATTGGATCTGAAAAAGAAAGAAACCACCGCCGCCGTTCCTATTCCGAAAACTACTGCCAAACCCACAACCATCCCCTCCACCAAACCAACTGTCATTCCCTCCACCAAACCGGTCGTGAAAGCCATTCCCGAAGTGGATGTGGTTGCCAAATTGGAAAAACTTGCCAAAGCCTATCCTGGCAAATTGAATTGGAAAACCTCCATTTCCGACTTGCTGGCTCTGCTGGGCATCGACAACAGCCTTGCCAACCGCAAGGAACTGGCCGTTGAATTGGGCTGCCCGCCCGAAAAGATCAAAGGCGATTATTCTGAAATGAACATGTGGCTGCACAAAACCGTGCTCAAGAAGATCGCCGAAAATGGCGGAAATATTCCAAAGGATCTTCTCGACTGATCCTTATTGCCGACTCTTAACATCAGCGGCAGGCTGGTTTCATTCCAGCCTGCTGACGTTTTAACCGCAAGGAAAATTCTGGAATGAAATTATAATTAGCCGCGATTTGGGTGACCAATGATTCCATTGCCAAAGGATCAATAAATTCATGACAGGCTCAACCCCAGACGATTA
>DAOUGM010000131.1:0-4930 GCA_034428895.1 Anaerolineaceae bacterium | reverse complement strand
AAATGGCCGCGGGGATCATCCAAAGAACGTGTTTTTCTTGAGTGCAGATGCATTTGGCGTCTTACCGCCGATCTCTTTGCTCAACAACGAGCAAGCGATCTATTATTTCCTTTTGGGTTACACTGCCAAGCTGGCTGGCACTGAAAAAGGGCTCGGAAAAGAACCGGAAGCGACCTTTTCCACTTGTTTTGGTGAACCATTCCTCCCATTGTTCCCAACCGTGTATTCAGATTTATTAATGAAAAAGATATTGAAACACAAACCCAACGTCTGGCTGATCAACACCGGCTGGTCGGGAGGTCCTTTTGGTGTGGGTTCGCGCATTAAATTACCCTATTCCCGCAGCATGATCAAGGCTGCCCTGAAGATGAATGTTGAAGAGCATTCGTTCCATAAAGACGCGACCTTCGGATTACGCATTCCCGATCATATCGAAGGGGTTCCCGATCAAATCCTGAATCCGATCAATACCTGGAAGGATCAGGATAATTACTCTGCGATTGCCAATACCCTGATTGCCAAGATTCACCAAAGAATGGAAATATTCGCGACAAATCTCAGTGCCGAGATCATTAACAGCGGTCCAAAGACCACAAAATAAGGCAGGATTCAAGATCAAGCAAAATGGGTGGATTGACTCCACCCATTTTTGTTAAAACCGGATGTAGAAGGTGGCGATTGCCCCTAGTATCAGGAATGGCGCATAAGGAATTGCTGAAAAAGAGCGGTAGCGCCTGGCAAGCACATTGATCAGGATATACAGGAGCGAGAAAACCCCGCTGGCAAGGATCGCCATGATGATCGCCCCCACAATGGTTGGCCAACCGGTCAGCAATCCCAGGAAGGAGCACACATAAACATCGCCAAATCCAAGCGCGACCTCCTCGATCTCCTGGTTTCGAATTCTACCGGCAATCCTGGTAAAGAGGATGCCGAAGTAATACAACCCCAGCATGATGAGCAATCCCGCCACTCCCCCGATCAAGGTGCGCAGCAATCCATGGATGATCCAGCCGTACGCGAGCATCAAACCAATGCCAACAATGCTGGTTTGGATGAGGACTACCCGGTGTTCGATGTCGATCACAAGGATCACGCCCAGAAAGAGAACCATCGGTAGCGTTGCCCAAAAACCAAGTTTTGAAAATGGGAAGAAATCCAGCAATATGCAGACCAGGATACTAGCCAGCAGAACGATCACCGTTCGCATGCTGGTCTTTTTGCCGCAATTGGAGCAGCGAAAAGAGATCAAATAATCGCGCAGAGAGTAGAATTTCGCACAATTAGTACAAATCGGCCGCGATAAACGACGGGTGATAGGCAATACATCGGCAAGGTAATTGATCAGTATTCCAACAATGGCTCCAGCGATGACGTTGATGACGAGGGACATGGCTACCTCACAAGAATTTACTGGACTGAGTCAATGCAATTGGTTGTCAAATAGTATAATCCAAAGCGATGGATGACGATTCTTCCAACCTAATGAGTATACTCAATTCCTTGCGAAACGATGCCGGTTTTCTGGAGAATATTACTTATTGGCAGGATGAGCCTTCGAAATCACCGGCTTACGGCAGCTTCCCCTCTACCCTGCATCCGGATTTGGTCAAAGTCTTAACCGACCTGGAAATCTCTCGGCCTTATGCCCATCAGGAGAAAGCAATATCCCTGATCGAACAGAAGAAAAATATTGTCCTTTCCACCGGTACGGCAAGCGGCAAAAGCCTCTGTTACCAGATCCCCATTATTGACAGGTTGATCCAGGATCAAAACAGCAACGCGCTGCTAATGTTCCCCACCAAAGCCCTCACCAACGATCAACTGAACAACCTGCGTTTGTTAATCCCCGATGGTTTCAAATCCTCCATCATACCCGCTGTGTACGACGGCGATACACCTCAGCGGGAGAGAAAGGCAATCCGCGATAACGCAGGGATCATTCTTACCAATCCGGATATGCTGAATATCGGGATTCTACCAAACCATGCCATATGGGCGAAGTTTTTCAATCATTTGCGGTTTGTGGTGATCGATGAAATTCATATCTACCGTGGTGTGTTTGGGTCGCACGTGGCCAACGTCATTCGGCGTTTGCAGCGTATCGCCCGATTCTATGGAGCGGAGCCGGTGTATATCATGACCTCCGCCACCATTCAGAACCCGCAAGAATTGGGCGAAAACCTGGCCGGTATGGCGGTGGAATGTGTGCAAGAAGATGGCTCCCCCAAAGGCAGGAGGAATTTCGTCATTTATAATCCACCCCTGGTCAATGAAGAGTTGGGAATCCGGGAAGGATTGATGGTCACGGCGGAAAAATTCCTGGCTTTACTCATTCAAAAACGCGTACAAACCCTGGTATTTTGCCGGACAAGAAGGTTTGTGGAAATTCTCTTGCGTGAAATCCGGGCTTTTCTAAATATCCCGGTAAACAAGATTCGAGGTTACCGCAGCGGTTATTTGAAAGCCGAACGGCGGGAGATCGAGCAAGGACTTAAATCCGGTGAAATCCTGGCTGCCATTGCAACCAATGCGCTCGAACTGGGTGTGGATATCGGCGGAGTGGATGCGGTTTTACTACCTGGTTATCCAGGCACGATTTCGGCCTTGATTCAGCGCGCCGGTAGAGCCGGGAGGAAATTCAATCCCTCGCTGGCAGTTTATATCGCATCCATGAATCCCCTCGACCAGTATCTGGCGCGGAATCCTGAATACCTGCTCTCAAGGAATCCCGAAAAAGCGTTGATCAATCCGAACAACCCGCTGATCCTGCTCGAACATCTTCAATGTGCTGCCGCCGAATTGCCCATTTCCAGGTCTGAAAAGTTCGGCGACCTGGAAAATGGTTTGTTCAATGAGTACCTGGATTACCTGGCGGATGCCGGTATCTTGCATGCGAAAAATGATCGATATTACTGGGTTTCGGATGATTACCCTTCACAGCACGTCTCACTTCGCAGCACAGCATCCTCTTCCATCCTTTTACAGAGCGAGATGGAAGGACAGCGAACGATCATTGGAGAAGTGGATTACAACAGCGGGTTGTGGATGGTTCACCCCGGGGCCATCTATATCCACAGCGGTGAGACATTCAGGGTGGAAAACCTGGACCTGGAGAAGAATATCGCCACACTGGTACCCAGCGTCGATGATTACATCACGGAACCCGTCTCTTCAGTGGAAGTGGAGGTGGTCCATGAAAATCAGATGCGGGAAAGCTCCAATTTTTATTTAAAGCAAGGCGAGATTCTGGTGCGCTCAACAGTAAAAGGATTCAAACGCGTCAAATGGCAAACCAGGGAGGTGATCGATTACAGTGACCTCACGCTGCCTGAAACCACCCTGCGAACCGAGGGTTACTGGATGGTACTAAAGGATAATTGTGTCGAAAAGATGCGGGATAACGGGTTGTGGATGAGCGATAAGAATGATTACGGACCCATCTGGCCACAAATCCGGCAGATTGTTAGGCAAAGAGATGGTTATGCTTGCCAGGTATGTGGAATAAAGGAAAACCTGGTCGAACATCACGTCCATCACAAGGTGCCGTTCAAGAGGTTCGACTCGATCGAAAAAGCCAATGTCCTCGACAATTTGGTGACACTGTGTCAAAATTGTCACAGGCTGGTGGAAAGCCAGATCCGGGTGAGAAGCGCCATTTCCGGGTTGAAATACGTGCTGGAAAACCTCTCGCCCTTGCTGGTGATGTGCGACAGCAGCGACCTGGGGAGCGCCGTCGATCCGGCGGCAAAATTCGCTGATAATCAGCCTGCAATTTTATTTTACGATGCCATTCCAGCGGGAATTGGCTTGGCGGAAGAACTTTTCAAGCAAAATTCTGCTCTTTTGCTGAAAGCCAGAGACTTGGTGAATGGCTGCAATTGCGGCGACGGTTGTCCTTCCTGTGTCGGTCCTACCCTTGAAACGGCCGTGGGTGGGAAACAGGAAACCCTCTATCTCATTGATTTACTACTGTATAGATAACCATGGAATCCCTTTCAGATCGCTTAAAATCCCTTGGCTTCAAGACCGCCTCAACCCTTCAGCCTGTTACCAAGGCGGCGAAGATTCCGTTGGAAGAGATCATCTCCGCAGAAGTGTGTGTCAACTCCCTGGGATCATTCCTGAAAAGAACAAGCGACTATCCGTACGGTCACCAGCAGGGAAAGATCGTTTTCTCCGCTGATATACTTGCAGAAAAGGTCAACCAGGCGGCCAGGTTGAAGCAATTGGATATCCCATTGGGTGAAATGATCTTTCTGGATACCGAAACCAGCGGGCTCTCTGGTGGTACGGGGACTTTTGCCTTTTTGGTGGGAATTGGAACGTTTACCGATCTTGGTTTCCGCCTGCAGCAATTCGTCATTCGGGATCCTACGGAAGAAAGCGCGATGCTGCTGCATCTTGCAAATATCATCCAGCCGAAATCGGTGTTCGTCACATTCAATGGCAAGTCCTTCGACATCCCCCTGCTCTGCAACCGCCTGGTGGTCAACCGCGTCCCCGCGAATTTCAGAGAAAATTCTCATGTGGATATGCTGCACCTCGCGCGCAAAATATGGCGTCATCAATTGCCCTCATGCTCCCTTAAGGACCTGGAACGCGATGTATTAGGCATGAAACGATCAGATGAAGAGGTTCCAGGGTGGATGATTCCTGAGATTTATTTCGAATATTTGCGCACCGGAGAAGCCGACAGGTTGAGCAACGTGGTCTACCATAACGCGCAGGATATCGTTTCATTGGCAGCCTTGTTCATCCACTTATCCGATATGCTCGAAAAGAATTCCAGCATGGATACCTATTCGGTAATTGACCTACTAGCGATCGGCAAGATATTCATGGAAACAGGTTCAATCGAGTTGGCAAAGCAAGTATTTCTCGCCTCATTGGAAAGAGCCGAAGACAGTGACGAGAAAATTGCGCTCAA
>DAOUGM010000130.1:0-2987 GCA_034428895.1 Anaerolineaceae bacterium | reverse complement strand
GATAGCATCGCGTTATTGAAGTCAGTTGGCATTGTTTCCGGTGCCTGATAAGTTTCCACATCATCCAGGTAAAGTGGCACGTCGTTTTGCGATTCCAGCACCACCTGTACCATGACAAACTCAACTTCTCTGTCTGCCAGGATTTCCGGGACTTCGAAAAGAATCTCGGCGGTTAGCCATTCTCCGGGTGACTCCGAAAGTTCATATAGCTTGCTCCAGGCATAACTGTTCTCCAGGATATTGCCTTCGGAGTCCATAGGATGCATATTCAGCCACAGATAACCGTAGGGCCGACTTGCTGGTGGGGTGTAATAGTGTACGCGGGACGTAAACAGCCCCGGTTCTACCGGAACTATTTGATATATGGCGCCGAAAGACCAATGGTTATGGGCTTTTACACTTTGGAGTCCTGTTCGCACAAATGGTGGGTTATCAATTCTCGTAAACGTGCCGGGGTCTTCCACCCATGGAATCCAGTCATCTTCCGGCTGGCCTAAGTCTCCCAAAGGGCCTTCTTCAAAAGAGGGGTCAACAATCAGATTCTCGCCATTAAAGCGGCTGACAATCAAACGGCAGAACTCCCGGCTATAGGAAGGGGTCATTGCTCCCGCCAGTTCCATAACACGATTCAGGACTGGCCCGCCATCTGCTTCATGTTGCTCGATGTAGTCAACAATCGCCCATAACGGACTTGGATTGAGGCTGTCATCGGACAAGACTTCTTCGAAATATTCCACAGGATTATTGATTAAAGGATCGGGATCATTCAACAAAGCTGAATATCTGGCCAAAGCGACGTCGCGCATTTGGTATAGCTGATCGAGAAAACCGTCTTGTAGTAATTCAAGGGCTTCAGCTTCAGTCAGATCGCTGAAGGTATGGGGGTAGGCAAGCGTGGTTGCCTCTTGCAAATCATAAAATTTGCGTATGGCTTCCAGACGTTTAATCTGATTGGCCTTGCCGCTATTCTGCACCGCCTCCCAGGCATTATCGAGGTGCTCACGCGCGACCGTTAATTTTTGCAAAGGAATGCCGTCTAGATAGTCAAAGGAATTAAACCAAAGATAGGTGAAATTCTTGCATTTTTCAAACCACTTGCTTTGGGGAATGTCCTCAGTCCATATCTCTTCCCAAACTTCGTAGAAGGCTGCCAGATGCGGTGCCGCCTCCTCGCCAACGGCTTTCCGGTACCAGCGATTTTCCAAATCATCCAAAGAAGATTGCGGGTCCCAGTAGAGCATGGCAAACACATGCGGTTTTGGGCCTTCATCAACGCTGAACATCGCCTCGGAGAAGAGAAACTTTAGGCCGTTGGCTTGAGCAAACTGCAGGTTTTCCTGCAACTGTGTATTGTATATACGTGGTACGAGATACGCGGAGCCATAATCATAGCTGTACCAGCCCAGCTGATCGCTTCGTTCCAGCCAGTCCTGCGTTATTTGATGCCCCTGAGCTTCCTGATCCGGGTCGACCCAGGCTGACCGGTCCTTGGTGATATAGGGAATCATGCTTTCGTGGAATTTCAATCCTGGCTCTTTGGGGGGATCGTTTAGGTTCCGATAAGCAATCATGCCAAACTTTATATTTCTTCCGGGAAACGCGGCCAGAACCTTTTCAATGACCGCGTTGCTCCACTTGCAATAGAGGTCGGTCATATGCACAAGGCCCTCGCTGTTCAGGCCATGGATCGCCTCCTGCTCGGCCAGTTCCTGCTCGCAATACCCTCCCGAATCGTTGACACCTAATGACACACTGACCAAATCCGGATCATCCTTTAGCAGGGTGATAATCTCGCTGGCGGCGACTTCGATGGTGCCCGGTTCCGAAAAGCGCGGTTGCCAGGCAATTTCATCAACAGGGCGGTAATGCTCGCCATCGTGGATGGGATAGTATTCCGGATGTTCGTCGTAGTATTTGTCGGGATCAAAATAATAGTGGAGAGCATGACTAAAGTTGCCCATTTTCGTGTGAGAATATACCTGCAAGCCTTGATTTAGCAGCCAGTCGATGGGCGGCTGAATGTTGTAGGCATAGCGAACGTTAAAGGCGGGGGCTGAAGATACCAGTACCTGAGGGATGGCTATTTTATCCCAGCTGGGTGTGTCCGCTCCGTAAGGTCCTGGCATCAGCCATTCGACATCGAGATATTTTCTAAGAAAGGCGGCGGCCCCATAGCGCACACCAAGAGGTGTGGGCGATTGAATAACCACATTGTCGGCATACGGCGCGAAGACGTAACCATGATTACCGTCAAAATCAGCTTCGGCGTTCAGGTCGATTAGAGTTTGCTCCAGATCGGGATGAGGGTTGAGCCCGTTCCAGCCGAGATAGATTTTTATTTTCCCGGCAATGTTTTCCGCCTTTGGGGAACGGCGGAAATCGAATGCTGAAATTTGTGGCAGTTCATGTCCGGTTGCGTCCTTAAAATGCTTCCTGATGAGTGACGCGGCGTCAGTAATATATTCATATTCCGTGTCGGTTAAGTTGCCTTGATTGCGAACAACCAGCACGGCTTTAACTTCATTGTTTTCGAATAAAACGAGATTCGAGCTGACGACCTGAGCAGACGTTGGAGAGAGATTACACGCTGTTGCCATGAGGAATATGAGCGTGGCAAGAAGAACAGCAAGGTTTTGCTTGTGTCTGTTTGTTGATTTGATTTCAATAAGTCGTTTCATTAAATCACCTCCTTATTGATTGTGCAAATAGGGAGCCGGTTCACCGCCTGGGCTCTCATTGTTGATTTCCTGTCGCGCAAGAGGGCTTTCGCTTAATTGCGCGTTTCTTATGCGCGCTACTTTTTTGTGAATGATTGCTCCCGTAGCTTGCTGCGAGAATAGGACACTAAAGGATATTGATTGCACTTAATTTATAAATCATACAATGATTCTCCTTGGATTATGAGGTTCAGCCAGCTACATATCCAACTTTTGATACGCCGATAACACCTCGTCTCAACATAGTGATTCCAAGGGTGTCAGGTTGAA
>DAOUGM010000129.1:0-17346 GCA_034428895.1 Anaerolineaceae bacterium | reverse complement strand
GTCATTTTCGCTGAGATCGAATCACTGAGTGACACCGACACGCTGCACGAGATCCACATCGCAGACAAAAAAGGCAACGCAATCGTTTTCCGTGATGGGAAGAAATATGACGTGATCTACAAATCAGGTCACGATACCCCGATCCAATTTTTTGACAGTGAAATGGACCCCTTCGAACTCCAACCCGGGAATACATGGATGCATATTACCGGTTTATCCTCGGTAGTATTGGACGAAGGCAGCGGTGTGTGGCGCGTCAAACTCGGACTTCCTTGATACATCAGCCAACCTGGTAAAAAAAACGACCGGTCTCTCTTTTGAGAAACCGGTCAATTTTTAAACTGGATTTTACTGGATGAGGAATTTTCCATTCTTATAAAAAGTAACGCCGTCGATCGTCATTTCAGTATCGGTGCGCGCATCACAAATTAAATCCCAGTGGATGGCGGAAAAATTCTTGCCGCCGGCTTCCTCAAAACCGCTGCCGATTGCCAGATGGAACGTGCCACCGATCTTTTCATCGAATAGAATGTCGCGTGTGAACTGTTGGATGCCGTAATTCGTGCCAATACCCAGTTCTCCCAGGTATCGTGCGCCTGCATCGGTATCCAGCATATTAACCAGGTATTCCTCATCCTTTTCTGCACTAGCCTTAACTACCTTGCCGTCCTTGAATTCCAAATAAACTCCGTCCACTTCACGCCCTCTGAAAATGGCCGGATAGGTGAATTTTACCCATCCATTGACCGAGTCTTCGACCGGGCTGGTGTATACTTCACCGCTCGGCATATTGAGATCGCCGAAAGAATTGATGAATTTCCGTCCGGTCACGGACATTTTTATATCCACGTTAGGCCCGCGAATGATCACCTCGTTCTTCCCGTTCAGCCAGTTTACCAATTTCTCCTGGTCGATACGGATCTTTTCCCACTCGGCAACCGGGTCGTCGCGGTCGATAAAGGTGGCTGCATAGATGAAATTTTCGTAATCCGACAGGCTCATATCGGCATCCTGGGCCAGTGCATGCGTCGGATAGTTCGTAAGCGTCCAGCGCAATTCGCCTGTAGCGGATCTCTTCATATAAACCTGGTGCCACTCATTCCTTCCGCGCACGAGCGCCTGCATCTTTGTTGGATCGATTCCTTTCAAACTGCGCGTATTCGCTGGAGCATTGATGAATATGAGGACATCGGCCTCCTTGATCGATTGCAACGCCAGTGGGTTTTCCTTGCTTAATTGTTCCACGCTTGAATTCTGCAATCTGATCTCTGTCGTCTCATCATCCAGCAATTCATAGGTGACATTGCCGCCGGCACGTAATGCGCTGCCAACGACCTCTCTCACAAGCGGTGCCGCGAGGATATCACCTTCCACATGCACCCAATCGCCAGGTTTCACCCGGGTTGAATAATTGACGAGCAATTCCGCAAATTTTCTTATCCTTGGATCGGCCATATCTGTCTCTCTTTTCTGAAAATTATTTGATAAACGTTCCGTTTTTTATTTCACGTAGAGTTTGCTCGATTTCCTCATTGGTATTCATGACAAACGGCCCAAACCGGGCAATGGGTTCGCCAAGCGGTATGCCAGCCACGAGAAGGAAACGTGTTCTGAACAACCCGCCTTTGATCTCAATGCGCTCTCCTTCGCCGAAAACCAGCAATCGCGTGGCTTCCACAGAAGTTCCGCAATAATCACCGCCGCCTTTGAACACATAGGCGAAAGCAGCATGGTCACTGGGGATCAGGTATTCGAAATTTGCGCCAGAATCCACGCACACATCCATGAAGATTGGGTCAGCGGCAATCTCGTTGACCGGTCCACTCACTCCGTCCACCTGACCCGCGATCAACCGGATGGTAATTCCTTTTGCCGGGTTCAGCCATGGAATGCGGGATGCAGGGACGTTCTGGTAGCGCGGAGCTGTCATTTTTAACCTGGCAGGTAAGTTAACCCATAACTGAAACCCTTCCATATGATTCCCGATGCCCTGTGGCATTTCCTGATGCATAATACCGCGGCCTGCGGTCATCCATTGCACATCGCCGGTCGCGATCTCTCCTTTATTCCACAGGCTGTCTTCGTGCTTTACCTTGCCTGCCAGTACGTAGGTGACGGTCTCAATTCCACGGTGAGGATGCATGGGAAAACCGCGCAGGTAATCATCCGGATTGTGGGAACCAAAATGATCGAAGAGAAGAAAAGGGTCGAGATAATCCAGGTTTTTGATCCCGAGGCTGCGCCGCAGTTTTACCCCGGCTCCATCCACCATAGGCACCGGATCGATAATTCTTACAACTTGACGAACATTGTCATTGACCATATGCACCATTATGTAGACAACCAGTAATTGACCTGCCACACTCTCCCCTATCTCGCAATTATATCGATTATCGCAATAATTCTCAATTTCTTTTTTGGGTCAGAATGCATGATGTGTGGCTGATTTTCCCTTGGTTAAGAAGATCGAATATAAAATAATACTATCGGATTGATTTAAATTTATTAAAGATCGACCCTTTTTGTATCTCACAACATGCCAACAGGTGACCTGAATGACAAAAATCATTTCCATGCTTGAAGAATTTCGTGCTGCTAAAATCCTGGATGTCGCCACCGGAAACGGAAATTTCTTAAAATTCCTGACTGACACTTTGTCTGATTATTCAGAAGCCATCGGAATCGATGCCAAACCGGAAGCAGCTGGTCCCTTTGAAGAGACCTTTCAGCAAGATCCCAAAGTGCATTTTATTGCCATGACGGCAGGAGAAATGAATTTTGCAGATTCTTCATTCGATATTGTCAGCATTTCCAATTCTCTGCACCACCTGGCAGACCCGCAACGCGTCTTGGACGAGATGTGGCGCGTATTAAAGCCTGGCGGCATTTTTATTCTTAATGAGATGTACCGCGACGGTGATCAGGCTCCGACGCAGCAGACACACATCCTGCTCCATCACTGGTTTGCCGCAGTGGATCGAGCACAGAACGTGATACATAACGAAACCTATACCCGCCAGGAGTTGATCGATTCTATATTGGGCTTGGGACTCGACCTGTTGGATACCGAAGATCAAATCGACCTGTCCGAAGATCCGCGCGACCCTGAAATTTATACCGAATTGGATCCGGTAATCCAGCGGTATATCCAACGCGCGGAAGGCAGCCAGGAATTACAGGAACAGGGGAAACGTTTGCAGGAACGCCTGCGGAACATAGGCTTTCACAGCGCCTCGTCCCTGCTGCTCGTGGCAAGAAAGCAATGATCCTTGAGCTCATTGTGGAATAACGAAATTATGAGGTAATCTCTTCCAATGACCGGCCTGTGGATTCCAGGTGGATGCGCGACAGCACAAGACTGGAAAGGAACGGCGCAATCGCCAGCACGCTAAAGACCACGAATAAACTTCCCCCTGCCTGGATGACCCAACCCACCACGATGGGAGCCGCCACGCCGCCCAACCTTCCGATCCCTGTCGCCCACCCAATAGCCGAGCCGCGGATGCGCGTGGGATAAAGCTCCGAGGAAAATGGGTAGGCAATGCCCCATGCCATTCCATTGAACACCATCAGCAGAAAACCCGTGATAATGATCCACGCGTCAGCCTGGGACCAACCAAACAAAAATGTTCCTGCGAAAAGCAGCGCCAGTGAGATGATGATCAATTTTTTTCGGCTCATGCGATCCGCCAGGTATGCCGCGATGAGGGTTCCGGGGATCTGTCCGAGGCTGATCAACAGGGTCATGAGGAAAGAGCGGCTTTCCGAAACCTGGGTTGAGGTCAGCAGGGTTGGCATCCAGATGAACGCTCCCTGGTAGAGAAAATTCAAGGCGACCCATAATATCCAGAGGGAGAGCGTGAGGCGGGCATAAGCAGGTGACCAGATCCCACCTGGTTTCTGCCCGGTGGCCTGGCCATTGGTGTTTGCCGCCGGTTGTGTCCATGCGACATTTGGCTGGAGATTAAGTCGTTTGAATTCTTTTTGAGCTTCCTCTTCCCTCCCCTTTGAAAGGAGGAAGCGCGTGGATTCCGGCAGCAACAGGCGCACCAGAGGACCGATCAATAACGCCGATCCCCCGATCAACATGGCAGGTCTCCACCCATATCGCAATACCATGCCGTATCCCACCAGGGCAGCGGCAGTTCCGCCCAACCCCCAGCAGGCATTCATCATCACCGACATCGACCCGCGGTATTTTGCGGGTGAAAACTCGGTGATCAATGTCGATGAGATGGGTAAGATTGCTCCGAGACCAATGCCGGTAAAAAACCGCAGCACGAGCAGTGAGGTGTAGTTCCAGGCATACGCTGACGCAACAAAGACCGCGCCCAGGTAGATCAACGTCCAGGTCAGTGTGCTGCGCCTGCCGAAATGGTCGGAAAGCGTACCGATCAGGACGGATCCAACCATCATCCCGAACATCACCACGCTTGCCATCCACCCAAGTGCGGTGGTCGAGATTTGCCATTCCTCGCGTAGTGACGGCAGCAGGAACCCAACTATGGTTACACCATATGCCGCCAGGAGCCAGCACGAGCCGGTAAGGAGCAACAGGGTAACGTGAAATTTACCCAGGCGGGCGGTATCGAATTGCGACAGCAGTGAGCCTTTAGATATCAAGGTTTCTTACGGCGTGAGCGTGAGTAGTGATGAACCTGGTGCGCGGAGGAACCTCCGACCCCATCAGCATATCAAAGGTACGGTCGGCGGCTGCCGCGTCATCAATGGAAACCTGGAGCAGCGTTCGCGTCTCGGGGTTCATGGTGGTTTCCCATAATTGTGACGGATTCATTTCGCCCAGACCCTTGTAACGCTGGAGGGTGGCTTTTTCTGCGCCAGCACCCAATTCCTTCAGGTAGGCATCTTTGTCGGCGTCGGTATATGCATAATGCGATTGCCCTTTATGAGAAATCTTATACAACGGGGGTTGTGCAATATACATATGCCCCTCTTCGATCAATTGCGGCATATAACGGAAGAAGAAGGTTAAAAGCAAGGTTCGGATATGAGCACCGTCGACATCCGCATCGGTCATGATGATCACGCGTCCGTAGCGCAGGTTTTTGATGTCGAAATTATCGCCGATCCCCGTTCCCAGGGCTGAGATCATGGCTTTGATTTCCTCGTTGCCGAGCATCTTGTCCAGGCGTGCGCGCTCGGTGTTGAGGATTTTTCCACGCAAGGGAAGAATCGCCTGAAAATGCCGGTCGCGACCTTGTTTGGCTGACCCGCCTGCCGAATTACCTTCGACGATGAACATTTCCGTCTTGTTACTGTCTTTATCTGAACAGTCGGCCAGTTTACCCGGCAAAGTGAGCGATTCCAGCGCCGATTTGCGGATCACCAGGTCGCGCGCCTTGCGTGCGGCATCGCGCGCACGCGCCGAGGTCAGGTTCTTCTGAACGATGGCCTTGGCTGCTGCCGGGTTCTCCTCCAGGAATTGGGAAAACGATTCACCCACCACCTGCTGAACGTAGGTCTGTACCTCGGCATTCATCAACTTGACCTTGGTCTGACTTTCAAACTGCGGATCAGGATGCTTGATGCTGACGATGGCTGTCATGCCTTCACGGGTGTCGTCGCCGGTGAAGTTGGGATCTGCTTCCTTTAATAAATTGGTGCGCCGGGCATAATCATTGATCACGCGCGTGACCGCAGTGCGTAAACCGGTCAGGTGTGTGCCGCCGTCGACAGTGTTGATGGTATTGGCAAATGAAAAAACGGATTCGTTGTAGGAATCTGTATATTGGACGGCAACTTCAATTCCGATATTCTCGATCTCTTTTTCAACATAAAATACCGGATGCAGCGCCTCGCGATTGCGGTTGATATAACGCACAAAGGAATTGATGCCGCCTTCGAAGAGAAAGCTGGTTTCCTTTTCTGGCGGTCTTTCATCCACCAGTTTGATCAAAACATTGCGAGTGACGAATGCCATTTCACGAAAACGCTGCGTGAGTGTTTCGAACTTGTAATCCACGTCCCCCTTGAAGATCTCGCGGTCGAATTTAAATGTGGTTGTGGTTCCGGTTTTACCCGCCGGGCATTTCCCGATCACCTTTACCGGTTCCAGGGGAACACCGCGCTGATAACGCTGGAAATATTCCTGCCCTTCGTGGCATACTCTCACTTCGCACCATTCAGAGAGAGCATTCACCGCCGATACACCCACACCATGCAAACCGCCGGATACTTTGTACGAGGAATGACCGAATTTACCGCCGGCGTGGAGAACGGTCATTACGACTTCGAGAGCGGAGCGTTGTTTTTGTGGATGAATGTCCACCGGTATACCGCGCCCGTTATCGGTCACGGTCACGCTGCTATCGGGATGGATGATAATGTCAATGCGGCTGCATGCTCCCTGCATGGCTTCATCGATGGAATTATCAACAACTTCGTAAACTAAATGGTGCAGTGCTTTTAAATCCGTCCCGCCCACATACATGCCAGGACGCCTGCGGACAGCTTCAAGGCCTTCCAATACCTGTATATCTTTGGCACTGTAACTGGATACATTATCGTTCAACGGACATTCCTCCATTTTCCTGCTGGTTCTTCATTTCCGTCATCCTTTGGATGTTGAACTTCATCCAGCCCAATCCTTCGCGAAAATAGTTAAAACTCGCGGCAATTAATGCAGTAACAATGAATGCATGCCCCCCGATACCCAGCAAGGTCAACCATGAATCCGGTTCAGGCACCATCCAAAGCAAGTTCAAACCTTCGCTGATCAACGCGCAGACCACTACAAACAATCCTGTTCCCGGTAGAAAGAACCTCACCATCCGCATGGAAAGCAGAATGGACGGCAGAGCCTTCTGGTCGATGGCAAAAATACCGTGAGGTGAAAAAACCAATGGCACCAGGATCCACAACCCAAGAAATATCATCCCCATGAGAATGAACTGCCCCAAACCCGGACTGATCAGCGTGAAGACAGAAATCAGCATAAAGATTGGGATCGTAAGGGCGACCGCGATTGCCAGGAGGATCACGAACAATAGAAGCGTTTGACCGTACTGGGTAAACAGACGCTTCCACTCAAATTTTTCCGGCTCAGGGCTGGAATTCCGCGAGATGGCGTTGAAATAAACCGTTCCCAGGAAAAATCCAATGCACAACAACGCTCCGAAAATGGACATTCCGATCTGAAAAGATGGGACCTCCAGCACGAGGTTGAATTTTAATGGTGAAATGATGGGAGTTTGGCGCGCCACCAAACTTGGAACACCGATGGGAATCGTCCGTATGGCGGTAAACAGATTGAACTGATCCAAAAGAGACATCCACATGGAGTTCATCGTCTTGATCGTATCCACCAATTCCGCGGGACTGATTTTGAGCATATTTGAAGTTAAGTCGTTCAACGCCGGCAGGAACAATTCCTTGATACGCAGTTTCGGCCCCAGCCATAAAACAAGATCGACCAGAACCGGGATGAGGATCAAGTAAATTTTTGATGCCACGGTATTAAACCCCTTTACCAGGGTGGCAAACAATTTGGGAGGCTTTGTGATTAAAATTTCGGCATTTGTATTCATACGAACAGTAATTTTACCATAGGTGAATAATTGTCCTAATTCTCTGCTTCCGGGCAATTGCTTTCCTTTTTCCGGTATAAGGTACAATACAGTGAAAATGAACCATAAGCACACACCTGATCTCGATCACTTAAGTGTAATTGCCGCCCTAATCTTGCTGGCATATTCCACGACTTCGTTTATTTCATTTCCCACGAAATCCATTGAACTGCAGCTCCCCGGCTTTCTGTTGGTGGTCAATATCAACTTCATCACCATCATCGCGCTTGTGGTAGCAGTATTGGCAGCCGCCGGAGTGGATTGGCTCATCTCAGGTCACCCACACCGCTCGGAAAAAAAACGCTGGCAGCACTGGCTCGTGCCCTCCTTTACAGCTATCGCCATTGGAATTCCTCTGGGATCCATTGAAGTCAGCCCAGCCTGGTGGGTGGTCTTTGGCCTGGGTGGCCTGCTGCTGACGGGGGTTTTCGTTGCAGAATATATTTCCGTTGATGCAGAGGATATGCGTTACTCTTTTGCGGTGATGGCATTAACGGTTGTCAGTTATGCGCTCTTTCTGATCATGGTCTTTGCCATCACCGGCGCCGGCTTCAGGTTGTACACCCTGCTCGCTGCCCTGATTCCAACCACATTCTTGATCACCGCGCGGACTTTGTATTTACGCTTGGGAGGAAATTGGCGGTTAGCCTGGGCTGCTGGAATTACCCTGATCATCACTCAACTAGGAGCGGCTCTTTTCTACCTGCCTTTGCGTCCGCTGCAATACAGCCTGATCCTGCTGGGGCTCTTGTATGGATTGGTCAACTTGGCGTTCGCGATCGAGGACAAACGCCCGGTTCAGACGCTGTGGATCGAACCAGCCATCATGTCAGCGCTCTTCATATCGCTGGGATTTATATTATAGTTAGGGAAATAGTATAAAAAAACCGGCAGTCCGCCGGTCATTTTTCTTCCGTGATTTCCTCATTGGCGAGGTTTTTATACAGGTATGCCACGTTCCTTTTATGTAATGCCACTCCAACTCCCCCCAGCGTAACGCGGCTTTTCCCACACGATTCGATATCGATCTCGGCCAGGGCTTCCAGTGGATTGCGGCGTTTTGCCGCGGCGCGCACAGCCTTTCTGACAGCGTTGATATATGCGAGGTTTTCTCGGGTGGTCTCTTCGATCTCACCGCGCAGGATGATATCTCCATGTCCCTGGATGATGTTTTCCAATCCCATTTTCCCAATACGCTTGATGGTTGCCGTCAGCTCATCGGGATTACCGTCGACCATGTATGGCAGAGCCATATATGCATCACCCGCAAATAACACCCGGTCTTCTTCAACCAAAACAGAAATTCCATCAGCAGAATGACCCGGCGTGGGACTGATAACCAGGGTTTTCTTCCCCACTCGCATGGTCAACTGCCCCTCGGAAAAAGAAAGATGCGGGGCGATCAGTTTAACTTGCTTGTACTCAGCGTTCTGTTTCTTTACCTCTTCCAGCGACGTCACGGCTTTTTCAAACATCGCCTGCCGGATCAATGCATGTCCAATGACCGCCGCATTTGGGAAAAAGCAGTTACCCCAGGCATGGTCTGCATGATAATGCGTATTGATCACGTAACGCACCGGCACTCCGGTTTGTTCTTCGATAAAGGAACGCATTTCAATTGTTTCCTTCGGCAGCGCCAGGGTGTCGATCATCACCGCCCATTGGGGACCGGCAACCGCTCCCGCAGTCACCTGGGCGTAAATTTCGCTCTGGAACCAGTACACATTATCCGATACACGTTCATGATGCATAAAAAGTTTTCCTGAACATCAAAATATCACGCAAAATTTTCGACTACAATGCAGTAGGATAGCATATTTGATATGAAAAGTCAAAAAATGGCCGCATGTAGAAAAATTACAGATGAGAATGGTGAACTTCCGTGTACGATCCTGCCTTTTGGCACATTTTTTGTCGCCAAGGTGGATGGCAACCTCTCAGCGATCCACAACGTATATTAGTAAGCGAAATTGATGAAGGGAGTCTTTTTCATATCCACTGATTTTCTACTCAAGTTTATGAAAATCGCTGATTGAATAATATAAGAATACGGTCAAGTGTATGCGCGGGTTGATTCTTAATCCACTCACATTGTTCCTGGTGTTATGCGGCATCGTCGCTTTTCCTTTTGTTCTGCTGCTTCGCCCACAGCATCTCAGGTTGGGAGCCGCAAAGAAAGAATTTCAATCCAGCACGACAGGGGACCCCGAAATTTCCCACGCGTCCTATCAAACCACCCGGGGGATTTTACTCAACGCCAGTGCGGAAAAAGTATGGCCGTGGATCGTTCTAATGGGTTATCGTCGGGATGGGTGGTACGGTTTTGACCAGATGGACAATGGCGGAATTCCAAGCGCAAATACAATACTCCCGGAATTTCAATCCCTCCAAATTGGACAAATCATTGGCGAGGAGGGATTGGAAGTCAGGTCCATTCGGGCTAACGAATCGCTGGTGCTCTCTTTTCGTATCTCAATACGGTCTGGGTCTTCAAGGAAGGTATCTGGCCGAAATTCGGCAGCAGCAGCCTGGAATACAAACTTGATGCCATTGATGCAGATCGTACTCGATTGATCATTCGCATGGGATTTAAATTAAAATTCCTGGCACATCCAACCCTTTGGTGGCCATTTTCGAAATTGGCGACCTCCTGAACGCCTGCAAACAATTGGCGGGAATTAAGAAACGAGCGGAATCAAATTGACACCTACGAACGAATTTACCCAAATTCCTTTTCCAAAAAATCGCAAACTGGTCATCGATGTGTTGGAACTGGGACGCCTGAAACATCACATACCGGGTTTTATCGAATTTGATGTTACTGCTGCCCGTGTTTATTTGCATGAGTTAAAAGCAAAGACAGGAAATAGTCTTTCGTTCACCGCCTGGCTGGCAAAATGTGTAGCTCAGGCAGTCAGCGAACATAAACAGGTGCATGCTCTCAGACGAGGACAGCGGTCGATGATCATTTTTAATGACGTGGATGTTCTGGTTATGGTGGAAAAAAAGATCGGCATAGATATACTGTCACGCCCCTTGATCATACGCAAAGTGAACGAAAAATCCGTGCGACAAATCCATGACGAAATACGAACTGCACAATCTCAGCCGATCGATGCTGACAGCCTGTTGGTGGGCGATTCTCCCTGGTTCGCCCGCTTTTACCCCGTGCTCCCGAAATTTATTCGCATTCTACTTGGTCGGAAGATTATGAGTGATCCATTCCTGTTGAAAAAAAGGTTGGAACAGTGGAGATCACCTCCGTTGGAATGACGGAAAAATTCAGCGGTTGCATGATCCCGGTCAGCCCGCAACCTCTTCTTTTTGCCATAGGAGGGATTACTCGAAAGCCAGTCCTCATTCAGGACAAGGTCGAAAATCGGGAATATCTTCAGGTTTCGTACGCTTTTGATCATGATGTGATCGACGGTGCGCCGGTTGCCCGCTTCATCGCCCACCTGGCAGAATTGGTCGAAAGCGGATATGCATTGGAGTTGCGTGAACTCGAGTAGTGAGCCTGACAATCATCGTTGAATAAAATTCTGAATAATTAAAAAAACAGCCCCTGTGTCGTGTTTTACGCAGCAGGGGCTGGTGGTTTCTAAAGCACTTTGCTTAGGAATTGCTTGGTGCGCTCTTCCTTGGGATTGGTAAAGATTTCATTTGGAGGTGCAATTTCGATGATCTGCCCCCCATCCATCAGTATCACGCGGTCGGCAGCCGCCTTGGCAAAGCCGATCTCGTGCGATACCACGACCATTGTCATCCCCTCGTGCGCCAGGTTGAGCATCACATCCAAAACTTCCTGGATCATCTCCGGGTCGAGCGCGCTGGTGGGTTCATCGAACAACATGATCTTGGGATTCATCGCCAGGGCGCGGGCGATGGCCACGCGCTGCTGCTGCCCGCCGGAGAGTTGGCCGGGGTAATAATCCGCTTTCTCGGGAATTCCAACCTTGAGTAAAAGCTGCCGTGCGGTGTTCTCCGCTTCCAATGGAGAACGCTTGCGGATGATCTTCTGTGCCAGGGTAATGTTATCCATCACGGTCAGGTGCGGGAACAAATTGAATTGCTGGAATACCATGCCCACTTCAGTGCGCACGGCATTGATATTTTCCGCGCTGTCCAATGTGATGCCGTCCACAATGATCGTACCAGCGTCGAATTCTTCCAACCGGTTGATACAACGCAGCAAAGTGGACTTTCCTGAACCCGAAGGTCCAATGATCAAAATGACTTCGCCTTTATCAACATCCAGGCTGACCCCTCGCAGCGCATGAACCGCGCCAAAGTGTTTGTGCACATCTTGAATATGTATGATGGGGTCCATGGTCATCTCTCCATCCTAAATCTACGTTCCATCCAGGTGACCACGCGCGCGGCCAGCAAGGTCATTACCAGGTAGAGAAGCGCGATCATGACCCAGGTCTGGATGGGCAGAAAATTTGCAGCCTGGAATTCACGGCCGCGGCGGGTCATATCAGCTACAGCCACCACCGAAACGAGTGATGAATCCTTGAGCAGGGTGATGAACTCATTCCCCACCGGAGGAAGGATCACGCGCACTGCCTGCGGCAGGATCACATAACGCATCGCCTGAAAATAGGTCATTCCCAGGCTGCGGGCGGCTTCCATCTGCCCGCGCGAAATGCTTTGGATCCCCGCACGATAAACCTCGCTCATATAGGCAGCATAACCGATCGTCAGCCCAAGAATGGCCATGGCCACCGGGCTGGCGCGATAATCGATAAAGCTCTGGATGTTGAGCCAACTCCCAACGCTCTGGATCACTGACGGGAAGGCAAAATACCAGAAAATCAACTGCACCATCATGGGAATGCCGCGAATGATCTCAACATATACGGTGGAGATCCCCTTGATCAGCCAGCTTTTGGAAAGGCGCGCCAGGGCGACGAACAAGCCAAGCACCATCACGAGCAGGAAGGAGATACCGGTGATTGAAATTGTCGTGCCGATGCCGTTGCGAACAAAGACCAGAATGCGCATGTATGGATCTGGCCGCGTAAAGATCAGCAGAAGGATTAACGCGACCACCGCAATCACCAGGAGCCACCACCGGTCGAAATAACTCGACCGCTTGACAGGGCTGGATTTACCCACAGGAATTGTCATTCTTTTTCCTCATTTGGCGAACTGAGATAAAAAACCTGCGGGATTGATATCCCGCAGGTTTAAAGAGATCCTACTTCAAATATTTCTCGGCCAACTCTGCAACGTATCCTGAATCCTGCAGTTCTTTGAGTGCCTTGTCGAGTTTGGTCAAAAGATCAGCGTTTTTCTTGCAAACAGCGATGCCGTATTGATCATTATTGAAGACTTCGCCCACAGCCATGAGTTTGTCGGGGTTGCCGGCGATGTATCCCATTGCCACCGGGTTGTCGGCGATCACCGCATCCACGCCCTTGTTGGCCAGTTCCAGGAATGCCAGTTCATAGGAATCGTAGGGTTTATAGGTCACGCCTTCGATCTTCTTGGCTTCGATCTCGCCGGTGGTTCCCAACTGGGCGGCGACTGCCTTGCCCTTGAGGTCTGCCAGGCCGGTGATGTCGGTGGTCTCTTTATTGACCACAACGATCAAACCTGCATCCAGGTAAGGAGCCGTGAAGAGCATATCCTTCTTGCGCTCATCCGTGATGCTGATGGCAGCGATGCCTGCATCATACTGGCATTCGGCCAATCCTGCGGTAACCGAGTCGAACGGAACGTTCGCCCATTCGATGGTGATGCCCGCTTTCTTCGCCAGCTCGTTCATGAGATCGATGTCGAATCCGATCAGGTTGCCGGATTCATCAGTGTATTCGAACGGATTGAAGGTCGCGTCGGTGGCGACCACGACCGTACCCGTTGACTTGGCGCAGGCAGAAAGAGCCATTGCCGCAATGAGTAGTACAGAGAACAGAACAAGGGATTTTCGTTTCACTTTTCTTCTCCATGAAATGAATTTACGTGCAATTAGTTTATGTGCCTGCCAAAATTGGAGGTATCTAAATTATTATCGATATTTTTGCATAAAAAGTCAACTCATTTTCATCAAGCTTAACAAAGCCCAGGAACCAGGATGTGGATTGACTTTCATCTAAATTTGGACCATGCCCGGAAAAAGAGTATTCTTTGGCAAAAAACATGCAACGGTTAATGTTTTTGTAAGGTGAACCTTGCAGGCATGTTAATTACCTGCGGGAAGGAGATTTGTATAATCAACTAGAGAAAGAAGGTCGACCATGGTTACTGCTACCCGTCCTGTTTATCGTGTCTTGTTTCCAGGCTTGCTTCTCGGTGCCCTGGCGTTGATTGTGCTGGTCGCTCTTGGCGATGTCGCCCAGATCAGTTCGCATTTCAACAGTTTCAAGTGGCAGTATCTTGCACTGGCATTGGGGTTCGATCTGGTCAACCATTTTCTGCATTTCCTGAAACATAACTTTCACCTAACCCAATCTGACTTTAAAGGTTTGTCACTTGGACGGCGTATCAAGCTTTACCTTTCGGGCGCCGTGCTTTCCGCTTCAGCGCAGCGCGTCAGTGAATCATATAAATCCGTATGGCTCAGCCAGGCCAGCGGACTTCCCCTCAACACTGCCGATTCACTGCACCTCATCGACCGTATCTCGGATATTTTAAGCATTATCGCCCTGGCTACCGCAGGCACGCTGGCGTTTCCGGCTTTCTTCCCGTTTTTCATGGCGATTCTCCTTCTCTTCCTGGCTATGTCCTTCTCGTCCAAATTTGAGCCTTCCAACTTGAAGCAGATGAAGGTTGGCGAATCCTGGTCGAATATTAAATTATTCTCGCAGCAATTGCACAAGTGCGTGGAGAGTAATCCGAGCGCGTTCTCATTGCCTTCGATGAGCCTCTCCCTTACCCTGAGTGTTCTTTCCTGGTTGTCGCAAGGAGCGGCATTATTCAGCATCCTCGTCGGCCTGGGACTGGAGCCCAGCCTGGTGCTCATCGCCATCTCCTGTCTTGTGCTCGCCTTCTCCATGCTGATGGGATTGATCTCCAGGCTTCCCGGCGGATTGGGAGTGATCGAGCTGGCCATGGCAGCCCTGCTCACTATCCTCCTCAATTTCAACCCCGAACTGGCGGTCGTCTCCACCATCCTGTTCCGCCTGGCTACCTTCTGGATCGACCTGCTCTTTGGTATACTCTTTTGGTCGGTAACCACGAAACCACAGGAGCCGAACCAGAAGGCAGGTCGTATTGTTCAAGGTTGATTTCCACTCTCACACAATTTATTCATCCGACAGCATTGCCACCGTCAGCCAGCAGATCTCAGCCGCACGCGCATGCGGTTTGAATCGCCTGGTGATTACGGACCACAATACTCTGCGAGGAGCCCGCGAAGCCCAGGCAGCCGCGCCCGACCTGATCATCGTTGGCGAAGAAGTGCAGACCACCGAAGGCGAACTGCTGGCAGCCTTTGTAACCAGGGAAGTACCCCGCGGGCTGGAACCGCTGGAAGCGTTGAAACAACTGAAGAATCAGGGCGCGTTCATCAGCATCTCCCACCCCTTTGACCCGCATCGTTCGGGTTGGAATTTGGAAACCCTCAAAATGCTTGCCCCGCTGGTGGACGCAATTGAAACATGCAACGGACGCATGGTCAAAAAGGAATACAACGCCTGGGCGGAAGAATTCGCCGCACAGCACAACCTCAGCGGCACCGCTGGCTCCGACGGTCACCACCCCTCGGAAATCGGCAGGGTCTATTCCCTGCTGCCAGCGTTCTACAACGCAGAAAGCCTGAGGATCGCCATCCGCGGCGCGCAAAGCTGCGGCGAAATTTCCTCGCCGCTGGTACATTTTTACTCCACCTGGGCGCGAATCGTGAAAAGCGCACGAAGATAATTGAAGTTTTTCAGATCAAAAAGGTACTTTTTTAACAATTTGCGATAAAATAGGAATATTCCCGGGGCGATGGCGGAATAGGCAGACGCAACGGACTTAAAATCCGTCGATGGAGACATCGTGAGGGTTCGACCCCCTCTCGCCCCACTTCCCAATACTCGGAACTATTGTAACGAGCGCACAACCCCCTTTCGTTTCATCAATATATGATGACTCAAAATATCAATATCGAATTGCGTTTTATTTTCACAACGCGTAATAATGAATATTGTACTCTGTGTTTGGTATTCTGAGTTGATGTCTGTTGTCTACTCATAATCGAAATAGAATTTTATTAAATTGGTGGTTTGCACACACAGAAACTATTAATCTACAAGGATCAACTAGTAATTTCTTTTAAGAATATTAATACTATTGTAAAGATTTTCCACCATGTATCCCCAATTTTTTCAAGAGATAGCCATTTTTGAAAAATCAAATTTCTGATAGCATTAAACTTTATCTCGATAATTAGCACACATGTTCTCATTTCCGACATAAAACAAAATGAGGAAAAATCATTGGTAATTAAAAAAAATTTTATCAATGATCATTTTAAAGATAGAAAATTATTCTATAATAATCGAATCATCATAATTGTTGGAGAAAAAATGACCATTGATTTCATTGCAGCAAAATGTCCAAATTGTGGAGGAGAGCTACGATTACCCAATAATACTGAAAAGGTATTTTGTATGTATTGTGGCTATGAAATCTTAATTCACAATTCCACTGAAATAAAAGGGAATGTAATCGTTTCAGTTGATATTGGGAAAACATTAGGACTAGCGTCAATAATCGAGGATGCAAAAAATTATAATGACGGATATAAATACTACTCACAAGTGATAGAAAGTGATCCAAAAAACGCAACTGCATGGTTAGGACGAGCTCGATGTGCAGCATGGTTGCCAGGCGATAGAGAGCAACGCCTGAATGAGGCAATATCATATTGTAGAATTGCACGGGAAATTGGAATTACATCAAATAAAGAAGCGCAAAAAACGGCATATTCTATTCTTCATTCCACTTGGGTACATTGTGAGTATATTATAAAGAAACTTAATTCTGATGGTCTTTCAGACAAAGCTGCAAGGGCAACATTCTTAGGAACATATTATCCATTAATAAAAATGCTACTACAATACTGCTGGTTAATCGATCCATCCGAAAAAAGTGCTGAAGGGATCGTTTATTCAATTGGAATCCTCAAAGAAAGAGAGATATTAAAGGAGAACGATTTTTATGAAATTATCGCTCCTGTTTATGCAAAATTTCCCGATAAGGTAAGAATACTATTTAATCAACGTAGATGCTTCATTGCCACAGCAGCTCTGGGTGATATTAATCATCCCTACATTGAAGTATTGCGTCAATTTCGCGATAAGATACTTAATAATTATTTTTCTGGAAGGTTATTTATTTCAGTATATTATCGGACTAGCCCACCAATCGCTAGAATCATTGAAAAATATCCAATATTACAAAAGATTACACAACAAATAATCATTGTTCCATTTTATAAAGTCGCCTTGAAGTCCCTTCAGAGATACGGTAGTAAATGAATTAGCATCCTAATATCATTTATTCATTTTTAAATCAATTTATTATAAATATTATCTCTGATGTTAAAATTGTTTTTTAAATAGAATCATGTATGAGATTCAAGTACTCAATCATGATCCACTTTAGTTGCAAATTAATAAAAATCTCCATTATAGTGACATCAACAGGATTTGATCAGCCATTTACTTCACTTTTTCATCGCGGTCTGAGAAAAATGGATAGAAGCCCCAACCTCCGCAATCCATCGGCAATTTTCTTCATTGACACTTCCACCCTTGCGGAAAGGAGG
>DAOUGM010000128.1:0-2215 GCA_034428895.1 Anaerolineaceae bacterium | reverse complement strand
GGTGGATTTATTTCTCAGCAAAGCCACGCAATGGCAGGAAGAATTTCAAAAACTGCGAACGATCGTTCTCGATTGCCAGCTTACCGAAGAGCTCAAGTGGGGCGTACCCTGCTACACCTTCCAGGGAAGCAACATTGTCCTAATTCATGGATTTAAAGAATTCTGCGCTCTTCTCTTTATGAAAGGTGCTTTGCTGCGCGATACCGATGGTATCCTGGTGCAGCAAACGGAGAATGTACAGGCGAGCCGTCAGATCCGGTTTACCAATATCCGGCAAATCGAGGAGATGGAATCCATCTTGAAGGCGTATATCCTGGACGCCATTGAAGTGGAAAAAGCCGGGTTGAGCGTGAATTTTAAGCCGACCGCTGAATTCACTGTGCCTGAAGAATTTCAAATCAAATTGGATGAGGATCCAGCCTTGAATACTGCTTTTCGAGGGTTGACGCCGGGACGGCAGCGTGCCTATCTTCTTTATTTCTCTGCACCCAAACAGGTCAAGACCCGCGAGGCGCGGATCGAAAAATCTATTCCGCTAATTCTCAAGGGTAAGGGGTTGAACGATCAATAGATTCGATGGGGAATTGGAATCTGGTCGATAAAAACCATTCATCACACGCAATAATGGCTCAGCCGATGAAGATGCTTCGGGGTGGATGGCATCGTTGCCATAGCACAAGCTACCCTGCTGCCCGATTTTGAATATTAATGACGGCTTCAAATTCATCCCACAAGATAATTTTCAGTTCAAAAAGACCTATATCAAGTATTTGCGCTCATAAAATAGTAACTTGCATAAAATGCAGAAGTAACTAGACTTAATGTGTTGCTGGTGGGAAATAAATTTGAGTTCCAGATGAATACGTTGCCGATTTTGCAACAACGTTGCGGTAATATGACATTGGAGTCAACATTATGGCACATTCTGAGAGCAAATTTCAACGATTGGCTAAAATTGAATCCTTATTATTCAATCATCCAGAAGGGTTGACCCAGGCGCAAATTGCCAAACATTTGGGAGTAAATCGGTCCACAATTCACCGCAATCTTGCTGACCTTGTGGCACCGGTATATGAGGAAAACGGCAGGATCTTGATCGACCGTGAATCCTATCTGGTCAATATTCGATTGACACTACATGAGGCGATGTGTATCCACCTGGCCGGTAGATTAATGACTACCAGTCTTGATCGTCAAAACGCACATGCGGCATCGGCGTTTAAGAAACTCGGCATGTCACTTGAAAGGCTTGCGCCGCGCATTAGCCGGTTCGTTGCATTTTCGGCAAATAATTTTGCTGATGAATCCAAAGTGCAGGATCCTCATTATATTCAAGTTTTAGAAAAATTGACTCTCGCCTGGGCGAAGAATCAGTGTGTGGAGGTCTGGTATAAAAAAGCGTTGGAAGGTGAGATTAAAAAGTATACATACTGTCCGTTCTTTATCGAAGTTGGTGCCATAGGGCAATCGATTTATTCAATCGGAAAAATACTTCCAACAAATGAAATGCGGACCTTCAAGTTAGAACGAATTGTAAGGATTGATCTGCTGAACGAATTCTACGAAGTTCCAGATGATTTCGACCCCGAAAAATTATTGGCCAAAGCCTGGGGAATTTGGTTTACAGATCAGGAACCGGTTGAAGTAGTGCTTAAATTCTCGCAGCGAGTGGCACCAAGGGTGAGGGAAACTCGTTGGCATCCTTCTGAGGAGGTTATCATCTGTGAGGATGGCAGCCTCCTTTGGAAAGGGTGGATTGCTGAACCGAGGGAGATGCTTCCGTGGATCAGAGGGTGGGGAGGGGATTGTGAGATAGTGGCTCCGGATAATTTGCGTGAAGGACTGGTTGAAGAAGTCAGGCGAATGATGGGGGTATACGATGTTAATACTGAAGTGGAAGAAAAGGGTGGCTAATGATGAATGATAATCTTCAACCCTGGATGTTTTTTCTAGGTAAATGGGGAAATTCGCTAGAAGGACATCCACTCATCTACCATTTGATCGATAGTGCCGCAGTTGCGCAGGTGTTATGGCAACAGGCTTTGACCGAAGGTGCTCGAAAACAATTTACCCGGCGGCTGAATCTTACAGAGGAAGAGTGCGGAAAGCTCCTGGCTTTTTGGACGAGTTTGCATGATCTTGGAAAAGCGTCCAATTCCTTTCAGGGGAAAACTCCGGCAAAAGCGGAATTGACTTCGCTTGGTTTTCATTTTCA
>DAOUGM010000127.1:0-1678 GCA_034428895.1 Anaerolineaceae bacterium | reverse complement strand
CGCTGACCGCGCAGCTGCTGGCGAAGAGCGGAGACACGGTGCTGGTCGAGGAACCCACGTATATCGGTGCGATCAGCCTGTTCCGCAACCTGAGGATGAAAATGGTGGGCATCCCGGTCGATGAACAAGGAATGCAGACGGAGAAGCTGGAGAAGCTACTGCAGCAGCACCACCCACGGCTGATCTACACCATCCCCAATTTTCACAACCCGACGGGCGCGTGCCTGCCGCTGCAGCGCCGGCATCAGCTCATCACACTGGCGGAGCGTTATAACGTGCCGATCCTGGAGGACGATTACGTGGGCGATCTGCGCTATGAGGGGCGCGCGCAGCCGGCGCTCAAGGCGCTCGACCCGGGAGGAAGGGTCATCTATGCCAGCACATTCTCGAAGATGCTGATGCCGGGGCTGAGGGTGGGTTTCCTGGCGGCGGACGGACCGATCTTCGGCAGGCTGGCGCGCTTGAAATACGATACCGACCTGGCCACCTCCGGCTTGATCCAGCGAGCGGTGGAATCGTTCGTCACCATCGGGCGCTACCAGGCGCACCTGCGGCGCACCTGCCAGGCCTACCGCAAACGGCGCGACGCGATGCTGAAGGCGGTGCGCCTGTACCTTCCCCCGGAGGTCAACACGAGCCAGCCGCAGGGAGGTCTCTTCGTGTGGGTGCGGTTGCCGGAGGGTATGTCTTCAGACGAACTGCTGCCGCTGGCATGCGAGGAGGGGGTGGCTTTTCATCCCGGCAGCGGTTTCTTTTTGCAAGGCGCGGACGGAACGCGGTATTTGAGGCTCAATTTTGCGGCGCAGCCGCCGGAGAGGATCGAGGAGGGGGTGAGGCGGTTGGGACGCGCCATTGAACGGTTGGGGGGCGGAGCCTAGACATTGGAGATGGGGATTCGTTTTTCGTTTTAAAAGTGGAAACGAATCGAAACGAATACTCTTTGCATTCTGGGTTCCTTTTTCCTATATAAAGGTGGGATCCCACTCGCTAAAAACGCTCGGTCCCTCTCTCAAGAACTGTTCGGGGATGCAAAAACCACAGGACGCACCCATGGCGAGAGGACACGCCAGGGCAAGTCTTTCGCGCGAATTGAAACGAATATTCAGAAGGCAGCCAAGGAATATGAAGGATGTTAAGGTTCAGAATAGAAAATAAGTTCTATATTACTATTATAAACCACGTGTCAAGAGGGGGAGGAACGACCTTCAAATTAAACCCGAAGCGCGCCGAAGGCGTCAGGATCGAAATCATACGGCCAGAGGGTGGAGGAATCGTACCTGGCGCCCTCGAGGCGGACAGGGAATTGGTCGGCATCCTTCAAGTCGTGACCGACCAATTTTGCAGATTCACCCCATGAAATGTAGCGGAGGACATGCTCGCTCTGCAAGCCTCTGCCGCGCATGACGGCGCCTTTGAGGTTGGCGCCGCGCAGGTCTGCGCCGGAAAGATCGGCAAGAGTCAGGTTGGCATTGGTCAGGTTGGCGCGGGACAGGTCAGCGCCCTTAAGAACGGCGGCGTGCAGGTCGGAATCGAAGAGCGAGGCGCCGCCCAGGTTGGCGGAGGAAAGGTCGGCTTCGCGCAGGCGGGCGTGGTGGATGAAGGCGCCTTTCAGGTTGGTGTCGTTCAAAACTTTTTGGTCCAGCTGGGCGTGGGCAAGGTTGGCTGCTTCGAGCAGGGC
>DAOUGM010000126.1:0-28628 GCA_034428895.1 Anaerolineaceae bacterium | reverse complement strand
CATATGATCGGTCCCGAGGTATCCGAGCTGCTTCCAGAGTTGACACTGGCGCAGCAAAACGAATTAACCATCAATGAAATTGCGCGCAACATACATGCACATCCCACCTTAAGCGAAGCGATCATGGAGGCAGCAGAAGCTGCCGAAGGACGCTCGATCCACATTTAGCTCACAAAGCCGGATTTCCACAATGAAATCCGGCTCTTTTTTATCAAATTCGGAGCATAATATTAATATCATTCACCCATTTATGGAGGTCCCATGTACACTGATCAGGATATCGCCAATCTTGTCGCTCGTGTTCAACAACTCGAACAACAAATTACCACCCGTCCACCTTCCGTCCTGCCGCAATACGGCATCTTGTCGAGAAATTTTCTCACACGCGCGTTTTCGGTTTGGGGACTTTACTTTGTTGCCAGCCTGTTGATCGGAATTGCCCTAAGCTGCGTAGGCGTAATTTTGGGTTTGCTGATGGGAACATCGTTTATTAACTGGATCAATCAACTTTCTAGCGCAATTCCCAGGCTCTAATTCCGAAATGGCCTATGCTATAATCACCTCCTGATAAGAGGTGAAAATGGTCCTGAATAAAATTGCTCACGTTTTTGGGGGAGACCCGCACAAACGTGAAATTGATAAACTATCTTCCATTGTTGAACAGATCAACGAATTTGAAACCCAATACGAAGCGTTCAGCAATGATGAATTAACATCGAAGACTGTTGAATTTAAGCAGCGTTTGACAGATGGTGAAACGCTAAACGACATTTTACCGGAGGCGTTTGCTGCCGTGCGGGAAGCCAGCAAACGCACCATCGGATTACGCCATTATGACATCCAGATGATCGGCGGTATGACGTTGCATTCAGGCAAGATCGCCGAGATGCGCACTGGCGAAGGGAAAACGCTGGTCGCCACCCTTCCGTTATATCTCAATGCATTGACTGGCCGCGGCGTACACCTTGTAACAGTCAACGATTACCTTGCCCGGCGCGATGCGCGCTGGATGGCTCCCGTGTACCAGATGCTAGGCATGCGCGTGGGGGTTCTGCAAATGGCTGCGCGAACAGAGAACGGAAGCAAAGCCTTCCTTGTCGATCTCGACAAGCCCAATGCGCGTGAAGACCTCCATCTACTTTCCCTGGTAGACCGCAAAGAAGCGTACAAGGCTGATATCGTCTACGGAACCAACAGCGAGTTCGGCTTCGATTATTTGCGGGATAACCTGACCATGAGCCTGGAGGAACGCGTTCAACGCGGGTATTACTACGCCATCGTCGATGAAGTGGACAACATTCTCATCGATGAAGCGCGGACTCCGCTGATCATTTCCGGTCCCGCCCAGGATGAGTCGGACGGGTACATGAAAATGTCGCAGGTTGTCAGAGTATTGAACCCGGAGGACTACGAGGTCAACGAAAAAGACCGCCAGGTGAGCCTGACCGAGATTGGCGAAGCGCATGTGGAGGAAATCCTCAACATGCCGTTGCGCAACCCCGACCGCCCGGAGGACATCACACCAGACCAGGCCAGGATGCTGGGATACCTGGAACAAGCCCTCCGCGCACAACACCTTTACAGGCGCAATAAGGATTACATCGTTCAGGGCGGCAAGGTGGTCATTGTTGATGAATTCACCGGTCGTTTAATGCCCGGCCGCCGCTGGTCCGAAGGACTCCACCAGGCTGTGGAAGCCAAGGAAGGCGTTCATATCGAGCCTGAGAACATCACCTACGCCACCATCACCATCCAAAACTATTTCCGCATGTACGAAAAACTCGGCGGCATGACAGGCACTGCGCTGACCGAAGCCGAGGAGTTTTCGAAGATCTACAAACTGGATGTCCTTCCCATTCCAATGAACCTGGAATTTGTTGCTTCACAACAGGATTCACCGCTGGTTGTGGTAAATGACAGGGACAGGCAGAGTTATCCAATTCAGTATTACGCGCGAAAAGAAGACCCTGAAAAAATACCCATCTTCTGGCGCCGGCAGGACTTCCCCGATCTGGTGTATCGTTCCGAGGAAGCCAAACTGCGCGCGATCGTTGCCGAGGTCATCCATTATTATGTCATTGGACGCCCCCAACTGGTTGGAACCACATCCGTTGAACATTCAGAACGTCTCTCGCTGCGGTTGGGCTCCGAGTCCATTCGTCGGCTGGCACAGGCGCTGATCATCCGCAACGCCTGGGTGGAGAAGCATAATAAATCTCCTGAACTGGAAATCGCTGAATTGCAGTTTCTCAACCGCCCATTGAGCGACCTGAATGTCGCTGAAATGCGCCCCGTCGCCAGGCAGGCAGGCCTCTCCTCGATCAATCCGGAAGATCCAGAATTACTTGGCAGGCTGATGACCATCCTCGATCTCGATTCGACCGCCAAGGATCGCGTTCTCGCCGTCTTGCAGGGAGGTATTCCGCACCAGGTGCTGAACGCCCGCAAACATGACGAAGAATCCCAGATCATCGCACGCGCAGGGGCATTTGGTGCAGTCACCATTGCCACCAACATGGCCGGTCGTGGTGTAGACATTAAACTTGGCGGCGAGCTGAACGAGGAAGTGCTTGCCGATGTGATCCGCGTATTGGAAAAATCCGGTATACCTGAACCATACGATATGACCAATGACGCGCGCCGCGAAGCGCTGGAAAAACTGACCGTTGAAGATTACGGGATTTACGAGGAATCGGTGGAAAAATTCATCGAATACCTTGAAGATATGAAACGCGTCAGGGCGCTGGGCGGTTTGCATGTGATCGGATCTGAACGCCATGAAGCACGCCGCATCGATAACCAGCTCCGCGGACGCGCCGCCCGCCAGGGAGATCCCGGTTCTTCACGTTTCTATCTTTCGCTTGAAGATGAATTAATGCGCTTGTTCGGCGGCGTCCAGATGGAAGGATTGATGGGACGGTTGAGAGTCGATCCCAGCCTGCCCATTGAAAGCAATTTGCTCGGACGCATGGTCGAGCAGGCACAGGAACGCGTGGAAGGCAACAACTTCGACGTCCGCAAACACCTCCTTGAATATGACGATGTACTGAATTCGCAACGCAAGCGCATCTACGGTGAGCGCAACCGCGCCTTCGAGAAAGAGGATCTGCACGACGATGTTCTCGATATCCTACGAACCGAACTGAATGAACGCATCCCCACCGCGTTAAAGGACGAGGAAGGACCCTGGAAGCTGCTGGGGTATCTTGAAGAAGTTCAACCCTCCATGGTGTTCGAGGCTGAGGGCATTCGCACTCCTTCGTACACCGTTCACCTGATGGTCGATGAACTCACCCGCCGTCTCGGAAATAACACGGACAATGAAAATCTCAGGAGCAAACTGCTTGATTTGGCAGGAGAAGCCATCAAAGCAGAAAACGAACACATCCTGGGTTCCACCCGGTCATTGATGGAAAAAACCGAAGAAACCATCGATCAATTCCGCAGCGAACGCCTCGAGAGTTTGGATATCTTCTTTGACGGGCTGGAAACTGCCCAGGGTGAGGAAGGCGTGCCCCAGCGCCGTCCAATGGAACTTCTCGAGGAGTTAAGTAACCTGGTGCGCACACCGCTGCGCTTGCCTTCCGATGAATTACGTGCGCTGCCGGATGCCGATGAGGATGTAAAGAGCAAGATCGCAGATCAGATCAGCCGCGCGCTCAATTTTCTTGCAATTTCCCGCATCATCGGCGCCATCGAAAGGCGGCTGGACGAGAGTTTGAACATAAAAGCAGCCGACCTGCAAGACCTGGATTGGTCCGAGGTGACCGAAAGTATCCAAATGCAAGTTGAAAAGATCCTGGACAAACGATCCGAATCACTAATGTCGGCCTCCGGGCAGATCAGCCAAAATATTGATAACATCCTGAACCGTACCACTGAGGCGGATGTCAGTGAAAACCGCATGGTCGATCTGCTTTTGGGCATGAGCACGGGCACCAAACTGGCCATCGATCCGCGCACCCACCAGCGTGGATTAAAACGGGTGCTGTTAATCAATTACATCTTTATCGCAGCCCGCCTGTTACAGGATGAACCTGCGGCTGTGGTAACGCAAGATGTTCTCGAGCATCTTGAAATGATCCAGGAACGCCAGGAAGTCGTATGGGGAAAAATTGAATTTGAGCGATTCAGGCTGTCAGGTAATCCCCTGCAGAACCTGGAATCGGGAATCCAAAACGCGCTGGCTGAGAAACTTGGTGAGGAAGAATTTTCGAAATTAATTCAATCACAACCCGAACTACTGGATGGTGAACAGCGTGAAGCACTTGAAACCATCCTGGGAAGGCGCGTTCAGAACCAAATCCACCGCCATATCCTCCTCAGTGTCATATCGGAGCTATGGGTGGATTACCTGACTCGCGTGGATGCATTGCGTGTGTCCATTGGCCTGGAAGCCTACGCCCAAAGGGACCCATTGGTGCAGTATAAAGGTCAGGCATCAGAAATGTTCAAAGGACTCCTCAGTGATATTCGCGGCGGCGTGATTGGTCGTATGTTCCTCTTCCAACCTCGCCGGCCTGGCAGCCAAAGCGTTGAACGCCTTGCAACGGCGCCTGCAGCGCAGACACAGGCTTCTCAACCTGCTCCGCAGACTCAACCAGGAAAGAAGAAGAGAAAAAGGCACTAGTCTGGTTGTTCTTGGATTTTTAACAATTAAATAATCACATCGTGGAGGATTCTCAGCATGACAATCTTTACCGCCATTTGCACGATCCTTTTTGCATTGCTCACAGGTTGGACGCGCGCAGAATATGTGGACAAAATGGTTGAGGTGTATGAAACCAAAACCGGGCAGGAAATTGTGGTGAACGATTGCCCGTTCATTGATGCCCAGGATTATCCACAGGTATGCAAAGCCCGCGCAATCGAAATCACCGCAGGAACCACAGAAACCACCTTTTCCCCTTCAGAAAAACTGGAACCGTACCAGGCATTTATTTTTACAGGAAAGACAATGATGGTCTTGCAAAATTGGGATGATTTACAAGAACATCAAAGAGCGTTCGTGGAATAATAAATCCGGTCGATCGATGATGGATTGTTACGAGATTAAGATCCATATAAAATTTGACAAGGTTTAAAAAATTACCGCTTTGGCATTTATTGACGTTGAATTATTAATTAAAACCGTAGCAAATGATGTATAATAAACAATCGTTATAGCCCGGGGTGAATTATTGGTATTCACTTTTCACAAAGAAGGGCTAATCTTAATCGCTGGAGTACACATACCTCATGGACTTAACTGATTCCCAAAACGGGACGGGGGGGAATCCCGAGAACAACCAGAACGAAAATAACATGGCTTCTCTGCTGGAAAAAGAAGGGTTGGGCATTGACTTTCCAACCCAAGGGGAGATCCGTAAGGGTGTGGTTGCCAGTATAACCCCAGGACAGATCCTTGTCAGTGTTGGAACCAAATCCGAAGGGATCATCACTGGAAAAGAGTATGAATTAATTCCCACCGACGAACTGGCGAACCTGAAAATTGGACAGGAAATCCCAGTCTACGTGGTCAACCCTGAAGACCAAAACGGTAATCTGATCCTGTCCTATATGCGTGCCCGCGAAGAGGAAGGCTGGACCCTGGTAGATTCTCTGTTGACTGCCAAACAGCCCACGCACAGCACCATCATCGGTTACAACAAAGGCGGACTGATCGTACCGTTAGGCGGTCTGCGCGGATTTGTGCCTGCTTCGCAAATCAGCCTCACCCGCCGCGCTGGCGTCACGGGTGACACCCCCGAACAGCGCTGGGGTAAGATGATTGGACAGGAGATCGATGTGTGCGTGATCGAGGTCGATCGCGAACGCCGCCGCCTGATCCTTTCGGAGCGCCAGGCAAGCACTGAAACGCGGGAATCCGTCAAGGAACGTGTTCTTGACGAATTGAAGGAAGGCGAGACTTATACCGGTCATGTGACCAGCCTGGCTGATTTTGGCGTGTTCGTGAACATCAACGGCGCAGACGGACTGGTTCATATGTCTGAGATCTCATGGGACCGTATTCAGCATCCCAGCGAGGTGCTCAAGGTTGGACAGGAAGTAAAGGTCAAGGTCATCAATATCGACCGCGATAAAAAACGCATCGGACTTTCAATCCGCCAGCTTCAATCAGATCCGTGGGATGAAAAAGCAGCCCAATTCCATGAAGGGCAGCTTGTCGAAGGCACCATCACCCGCCTGACCAAGTTTGGAGCCTTTGCCCGCCTGACCGAAGACATCGAAGGTCTGATTCATATTTCAGAGATCAGTGAAAAGCGAATTGAACATCCACGCGAAGTTCTTAAAGAAGGTGAGACTTACACCCTGCGTGTGATCAAGGTCGATCCCAGTGTTCACCGCATCGGCTTGAGCTTGCGCCGGGTGGATTCAATGGCCTACGCCGATATGGACTGGCAAAGCCTGGAAGACATCCTCTCTGAAGGTGAAGATGAGGACAAGACCGAAGATAAAAAAGAAGAAAAATAGACTCGCTTTTGAAAAGAAAGCGTACCTGCCGGTACGCTTTCTTTTTGTACCTCCCGGTTGGTGAGAATTTTACTCCGCGGTTGCCAATCTTGATTTAATTCAAATGAGGTTATACTATTGAAACAATATCATGTTCACACAACGATCAATAATTGGAGCGAGACTTTTTGATGACACAAACTGAAACATTAAAGGATGACCCACTTTCAAACGATAGTGAAAATCATCCTTATCCATTGCAGAGAGTCCGAATCCGTTTTTCTCTTTTTGTCGTCGTCGTGGGATTCATCATATTCCTAATTGGAGCACGACCTGCGTTGTTCGGCATGGACCGCAGCCCCGTGGTTGGATTCATCCAGATCGCTGTCATGCTCATTGGATTGGCGGTGATCTGCCTGGGAGGATACGCAGCTGAACATATGTTATGGCGCAGGGAACCGCCCAGCATTGCAGCGGATATCGGCTGGCGCCTGGTCAGCACAGGTTATGTGGTAACCGTTTTCTCCGGTCTGGCGGATGTGTTCAGTATTGGATCTCACCCTTTGCCCGGAGTTCCGTTCTTTGGCGTATGGCAGGCAAGAGGTATGGAAATCGGCTGCGCCTTGATCGCCATTGGTTTCATTATGATGTATCCCTACCCAAAAAAACAATAAATCCCATTAACTGCTAAGTTAAACCAATTGCCTTCAGCATTTCCTCGTTTGTCCGATATTTAAATTCGGGCAATCCCAATTCACAGGCGCACAATTTTTCATTCTCATTCAACCGTGCCAGACCTTCTTTATCGACCACAGGGCAGGATTGACTCGACAACCGTTTTTGAAGCAAGACGCTGTCGATTCCCATTTTTTGATCCAGAGCATTCAAATACTGGATGATCGCAGCCGCGCTGTTGGTTCCGTCTTTTTTAGCATTTCCAACCAATCCGCTGCTGGGTTTTCGCGCCCAGCCCGCCACAAACATTCCTTTGAGTGCAGCCCCTGTCTGTGGATCCTCAACTTCGTAGGATTGTCCTTCAATTGCGTAGGTCGGATTTTTCGCGCAGCGATATTCGTTACGGTCGACAGGAAGCCCAAGTTCTTCCTCCACTCGATCTCCAATGGCAAAGATCACCGTATCCATATCCATTGTATGAAAATGACCGGTTCCCTTTGCTGCCACGTAACCGTTATCCAAAATCAGGGTGTTATCCTCAACAACCAGCGCGGAAACATTGCCGTCGGAATCTCCGATGATCTCCCTGGGTGAAGTCAGGAAACGAATCTTGATCGTGGCTTTTCCCTCCCGAGGCGCGCCTTTTTCGAGCGCCGAAAGGATGAATGATTTTTCCGCTTCCGGATTCTGACCAAGAGCATTCATCACCGGAGCCACCCTGGCGATTTCTGCATCCAGGTCCTGAAGGTCAAATGAATTGATGATCGCTTCGAGTTCTTTCTTGTCGAATTTCACTTCCGCCGGTCCTCGCCGCCCGATGACGTAAATCTCTTCGGCTTCGCGGTATTTGACCAGGTAATGGGTGATATCTGCCATTACGTTTCCAACGCCCACGATGGCAGCTCGCTTACCAACCTTTATATCGTGCATGCTGAACGGAGGAAGTTTGTTGTAGTTATAGACAACTTCTTTGGCATGATAGACTCCAGCCAGTTTTTCACCAGGAATGCCCAGCCACTTGGTGCCCTGGGCTCCGCTTGCTACCAGGACGGCATCGAACCCCCATTCGAGCAAGTCCTCCAAATGGATGCATTTATCGATACCCACCGGAAGGTTGCCAAAATAAAGAATCTTTTCGGAGGAAAGGATGCTCTGAAATTGCCGTCGTAAGCCATTCTTTAAATTGTGCTTATCCGGAAAAATGCCGTATTCCGCCATCCCTCCCGGTTTGATATCTCGATTGATGATGGCGACACCAAAACCTTCATGCGCCAGTTTTTCCGCAGCGAACAAACCCGCCGGTCCCGCGCCAACGATTGCCACCTGGAGTTTCATAACTTAACGGCTGCTCCTTTCAGAATTTTATGATGCCTGGATTTGATCGCAATACAGTGATTCCCAAACCTTGATTGTATTATATCCAACTTCCCTATCGCTCCAAACGTCCTTATGCTATATTTACTTTATCAAAATATGCAGAGGTATTATGACTGACCAAATTACCCAAACTCAATTGGATAACGGGCTCAAGATTCTGCTGAAGGAAATTCACACCGCTCCCATCATCAGTCACTGGATCTGGTATCGCGTCGGGTCTCGTTACGAGGTAGCCGGTAAAACGGGCATTTCCCATTGGGTGGAACATATGCAATTCAAAGGCACACCTAAATTCCCCGCCGGCGTGCTCGATCGGGCAATCTCCCGCGAAGGCGGCATGTGGAACGCGTTTACCCACTTGGATTGGACGACCTTTTTTGAAACAATGCCTGCCGAAAAGATCGACCTTGCCCTTGACCTTGAAGCGGATCGCATGGTCAACAGTATGTTCACCGAGGAGGATGTTAATTCTGAACGTACCGTGATCATTTCTGAACGTGAAGGAAACGAAAACGACCCGCTTTTTCTGCTGGATGAAACCGTTCAATCCAATTCATTTACTAAACACCCTTATAAAAACGAAGTGATCGGCTTTAAATCAGACCTGCATGCGATCCAACGAGAAGACTTGTATTCACATTACAAGACTTATTACAATCCAGCTAACGCCATCCTAGCGATTGCCGGAGATTTTGACTCCACCGAAATGCTTTCCCGGATTCAGCGTGTCTATGGTCACATTCCCGGTAAGCCTGTACAACCTCTCACCATGGAACCTGAAGAAATGCCGTCCTCCGAAAAGCAGGTCGAGGTTCCGGGACCGGGTGAGACCACCTACCTTGAGATCTCTTATCATGCACCCGCTGCCTCTCAGCATGATTTCTTTCCGTACACCATCCTCGACAGCCTGATCACCGGACCCACAAGCTTGAACATGTTCGGCGGCGGAGGGGTTTCCAACAAGACCTCCCGACTTTACCGCAGACTTGTGGAAAAAGAATACGCCATCAGCGTTAACGGCTCCCTGCAAGCCACTTATGATCCCTTCCTGTATAACATCGTCATCACGGTAAATCCAAAACGCAAAGTGGAAGAAGTGCTTAACCAGGTGGACGAGGAGATCGACAGTCTGTTTCAAACCCGGGTAAATCAAGCTGAGATCGACCGCGCTGCAAAACAAGCGCGGGCATTGTTTACCTATGGCAGCGAAAACATTACCAACCAGGGATTCTGGCTGGGATATTCGGAAATGTTCGCCCATTATTCCTGGTTCCTGAACTATGTGAATGAACTTGAAAAGGTCACTGGAGATGATGTTTTACAGATCGCCAGAACATACTTGCAGCCCAGTCAACGTGTGGTGGGCATCTATCGACCTGATGGAGGTCGTCAATGAATAAAACCTCTGCAGCTCCACGGTCCATTCCCGGCCCGGAAGATATTTTCCGTAAAGTACTACCCAACGGGATCACCGTTCTTTCAAGGAGCAATTTTAACAGCGCCTCGGTGGTCATTTCCGGTTATGTAGTAGCGGGCAGCCTGCTCGATCCCATGGAAAAACTTGGATTGGCTTACTTCACCGCGCTGGGGTTAATGCGTGGTACACAGAATGTGGATTTTCAAACCATCTTCGACCGGCTGGAATCCGCCGGCGCAAGCCTTGGGTTCGGCGCCAGCGTGCACAACACCAACTTTGGCGGACGCGCTCTGGCGGAAGACTTTCCGCTGCTTATTGGCACACTTTCGGATTGTTTGAAAAATCCGGCCTTTCCGCAATCCCACCTGGAGCGGTTGAAAGCCCAGATCCTTACCGCTCTGGCCATTCGCGCACAAGATACAGGCGATATGGCGGCACTTGAATTTGATTCCCTTCTCTTTCCGGGGCATCCATATGGAAGACCTGAAGATGGATTTGTCGAAACAGTCAAAGCCATCAAACGGGAAGATATCGTGCAATTCCACAGGTCCAACTACGCACCCGCCAATATGGTGATCGTTGTGGTAGGAGCGGTGGAGCCTGCCAGGGTGATGGAGATGGTCGAATCCAATTTTTCCGATTGGCTTGCTGATGCCGCCACTCCCTTGCCTGACCTGCCGGTCATTCAGCCGCCCAGCAAAACCGTTACGCGCAGGGTCGTCATCCCTGGCAAGAGTCAATCAGATATAGTCATGGGATCATTAGGACCCAAACGCGGCGCTCCAGAGTATCTCACGGCATCGCTGGGGAACAGTATTTTGGGACAATTCGGAATGATGGGACGCATTGGCAATTCGGTACGGGAAAAAGCAGGGCTTGCATATTATGCCTCCACCAGCCTCAACGCTTGGATCGAAAACGGCTCCTGGGAAGTGTCGGCGGGAGTCAACCCGGAGAATGTTGGCAGGGCTACAGATCTGATCGTTGAGGAACTACGCAGATTCACCTCGGAACTGGTTTCCGTTGAGGAGTTGGAGGAAAATCAATCCAACTTCATTGGGCGCATGCCCCTGTCACTGGAATCCAACAACGGTGTCGCCAGTTCGATATTGAACCTTGAACGCTTTAACCTGGGATTGGATTATCTTCAGCGTTATCCCAACTTGATCCGCAGCATTACACCCCGGGACATTCTCGAAACGGCACGCAAGTATATCGATCCGGAACGATTGGTGATTGTTTCGGCAGGACCTGAAAATTCAGGCAAAGGAAACGGATGACTGCGTTAGCCACCGGCATTGACATGATCGAAATCGACCGTTTGAGAAATATTAATCCCGCCATTAGGAAACGGTTCTTACAGCGGGTTTTCACTCCTCGTGAATTAACTGAAAGCGGTGACAGAGATGCGAGTTTGGCGGGGAGATTTGCTGCAAAAGAAGCAGCCGCAAAAGCCCTCGGCTGCGGGATCGGAGCTGTTAAATGGCAGGAGATCGAGATCCAGCTCGATGCACAGCACAAACCTGTACTCGCGCTGTACGGGAAAGCCCTGGATATCTCAATTCGGCAGGGTTGGATGAGCTGGAGTATTTCTATCTCGCATACAAGAGAATATGCTCTCGCATCGGTAACCGCCTTGATCGAGACGGAACCAGCGGATTAGTAAATGAAACTGCTGGCTGTAAGTGATGTGGAAATCGGATATCTGTACAGTCCAATGATCCTGGATAAGTTCCATGATATTGACCTGATATTTTCGTGCGGTGATTTGCCCTATTATTATCTCGAATATATTCTAACAATGCTGAATGTGCCATGTTACTTTGTACGCGGCAATCATGCCAGCATGGAAGAATATGGAATTGCAGGCGCTCGCCAATCACCGTGGGGGGCGATCGACATGCATCGCCGCTGTGTGGAGGACGATACCGGCCTCCTCATTGCCGGGTTGGAAGGTTCCTTACGCTACAACCGGGGAGCTCACCAGTACACGCCGGCGGAGTACTGGAATATGGTATTTCAACTTGTTCCCCGTCTGCTAATAAATAAAGCCCGACTGGGAAGATACCTGGATATCTTTATTGCTCATGCACCGCCCTGGCAAATTCATGATGAGGATGACTTGCCGCACCGAGGAATCAAAGCTTTTCAATGGTTGATTAAGGTTTTCCAACCGGAATATTTTCTGCACGGTCATATACACGTTTACCGCTCAGATACGGTTACCTGGACCCAGGTTGGACGAACAGCAGTAGTCAATGTTTACGGATACCGGCAAATCAGCATCGATGGTCCAAAGATGCGGCCCTGGCAGAAGAAAAGGATTGGGTAAAAATGGACAATTCTGACGACTACGATCGAACGCTTACAAATCTTTCTCATCAGGACTTCTCCAATGCTTATCGAAAAGGTTTTTGGAATTCCATATTCAGTTGGATAAGAAATAGAAATAATGAATTGCTTCCTTACGATGAAGTCCTGAAGTATTTGCCCACCCGCGGGCAAAACTATATTGGCTTGAAGGAGATCGAGACCGACAAGATCATTGGCTCGGTCAGTCGTTATCTTGATTTTGACCGGGCTTTTCTGCCGCGGCAGACACACACCCGCTCAAGATGGGAAAGCATCGATCGTGCATATTTTAAAGATGTGGTTCTCCCTCCCATTGATGTATATAAACTAGGTGATTTTTATTTTGTAAAGGACGGGAACCACCGCGTGTCTGTAGCCCGGGAACGCGGACAGGCGTATATGGATGCCTATGTTACGGAAATCCGTGTTTCAGGGAAGATCGATAAGGATTCAGACATTAATAGTTTAATCCTGGAAGAGGAATATAACCAGTTTATCCATCGAACCAGGCTGGATGTGTTACTACCACATGAAGATTTTCACTTTACAATACCCGGGCAATACGAAAAGGTCATGCAGCATATTAGTGTTCACCGCTGGTTCATGGGCGAAAAATTGAATCGGCCCGTCAGCGATGATGAAGCCGTCTTGGGTTGGTACAACGATCTCTACAAACCGTTAATTAAAATTATCGACAAACATAAGATATTGGAAAAATTCCCCAATCGAACCGGAATGGACCTTTACCTATGGATCATCGAACACCGCTGGTATCTGACCGAAGAACTGCATCAAAAGGTCAGCCTTGAATCAGCCGCCACACATTATGTCGAAAGGTTTTCCAGCAAATCCACGCGACATACGCGTCAATATTTTCAATGGATCAAACGCAAAATTCAAAAAATTTTTAACAAAAAATCCGCTGATTAGCAGCGGATTTTGGAAATTTCCTCAACCTGGTATGGTGATCCTTTTAACACCCAGCCAAAAATGATCGGGCAGGATCATGTGATCAGTTTGAACATCAATACCAATGGTCTTTGGAGGAGGTTCGAACTTCATTCCCGGATTAACGTAACAGAGATCAGGTCTTTGACCATATTTTTTTAGGTAATATTCCGTTGCACGGTTGATCTTTACCAAAAAATCCGCCTTCGGGTCATTGTCAAACCACAACATTCCAGTATTCATGTCTCTCTCCAAAATATCATCTCCTGATGGTATTGCAAGGATCGGGCCAAACCAACCATGCTTTCTTGTGTTTATTATAGAACATATGTTCTTTTTTGTCAAGAAGCAATATAGTCTACAATTTGCCCTGCAAGCATTGGCATTTTTATCATTTTTAAGGTATCCTTAATTTCGTCTTTATCCATTCATTTGCGGAGGAATAGATGATCAAAGAAACTGTGAAAGACGCTGAGAATCGAATGAAAAGCGCCTTGCAAGCGCTGGAAGAGGACCTCACAGGCATCCGAACCGGACGCGCGACGCCTGCACTCGTTGAAAAACTCCCCATCGACTATTTTGGGATGCCCACCCCATTGATGCAATTGGCGAGCATCTCCGTTCCCGAAGCGCGCTCTCTTCTGATCAAACCCTTCGATCCGACCACACTGAAAACCATTGAGAAATCGATCCTGGCCTCCGAACTTGGGCTCACACCAAATAATGACGGCAAGGTCATTCGCCTGAATCTACCTCCGCTCACCGAACAGCGGCGCCACGAACTGGTAAAAGTGGTGAACAATAGGCTTGAAGAAACCCGCGTTGCAATCAGGAATATTCGCCGCGACTTGATCAAAGATTTACGGGATTTTGAAAAAGAGAAAATGATTTCCGAAGACGATTTGAAAACCGGTGAAGAAGAACTGCAGAAATTAACCGACAGGATTATTGAAGATATCGAAAAGATCGGACAGAAAAAAGAAGCCGAGATCATGGAAGTTTGATCGAAATTTCCCAAATTTATGAGCGAACCTAACCCGAAAAACCTCGATCATATCGCCATTATCATGGATGGCAATGGGCGCTGGGCAGAAGCCCGCGGTCTTCCCCGCCTGGATGGGCACCGCGCAGGTACGGAAAACCTGAGGCAGATCATCCGCGGCTGCGTAGATTTTGGGATCAGGTATTTGACCATCTACGCTTTTTCCACCGAAAATTGGGGAAGACCCAAGGATGAGGTGGAAGGGTTGATGAATATCCTCGAAACCTTTCTGGATAAAGAATTACCGGAGTTGTGCGCCGAAGGCGTGCGCATCTACCACCTTGGGCGGCTGGAGGCCATGCCTCTGTCACTACGTCGTAAGGTGGAACATTCGATGGAGGTCACCTGCGACAACACCCGGTTGATTCTCAGTGTGGCTTGGAATTACGGCGGTCGTGATGAGATCGTTTATGCCGTTCAGCAGATCGTTAAAAATAAAATCCAGCCACAGGATATTACCGAGGAACTGATTGGTCAATATCTTTTTACGAAAGATCTGCCGGACCCCGACCTGATCATCCGCACATCGGGGGAGATGCGTATCAGCAACTTTTTAATCTGGCAGTCCGCATATTCGGAATGGTACGTAACGCCCACCTTATGGCCGGATTTCGATAAAGAAGAACTGAAAAAAGCCATTGACACTTATAACCAACGAGACAGGAGGTTCGGAAAATTATCCGGCTCACAAAATGAAGCCTGACATCGGTCTACGGAAACGGTTGGTCGTGATTATAGTCATCCTACCGGTCATAATACTATTTTCCATCCTGGGAGGCTGGCCATTTACCATATTCATCGCCTTAATGCTGGGAATGGCATCCTGGGAGTTATGGCGATTATTCCGAATTGGCGGATATTTACCATCACTGCCAGTGATGGTATTTTTTGTTATTTCAGCAGTAATTTTACGTTACATTTTTCAGTTTCAATTTGTCAGTCTCTGGCTTATGCTCCTTGTGTTCATTTCAATGCTTTGGCATGTGATCGCACAGCAAAAAGGAACCAAAAAGGCTGCCGCCGATTTTGCCATCACCATTGGTGGGGCGGCTTACCTGGGTTGCCTGGGCAGCTACGCGATTTCAATTCGAAACATGGATAACGGGTTGTACTGGTTGCTGCTGACGCTGCCGATTATTTCGTTTGCAGATACGGGTGCGTATTTGATTGGACGTGCTTTTGGAAAACACAAGATGCTCAGCGTGGTGAGCCCCAAGAAGAGCTGGGAAGGTTATATAGGCGGCATCCTGACCGGCATACTCGGCGGATGGGGATTGGCGGTTTTATTTCACACCCGGATTGATGCCATCCTTCCGATCTACGGTGTGATCTTTGGGGCAGTGATCTCCATGATCGCCCCGATCGGTGATTTTGGTGAAAGCATGATCAAGCGTCAGTTCAATGCCAAAGACTCAGGAAAAGCCCTGATGGAACATGGTGGTTTTTTGGACCGCATTGATTCCTCGCTTTGGGCGGTCGCAATTGGGTATTATTTAATTGTTCTGGCAATTGGGTAACTGCACCATCATCATATTTACCTCGGAGGGATCATGTCTAGTTCAACTCCTACTCGGAACCTTGCACTTGAATTGGTTCGAGTCACAGAAGCCGCCGCGCTGGCTGCCGGCAGGTATATGGGAAGAGGAGACAAAAACGCAGCAGATGCCGCGGCAGTTAACGGAATGCGGTACATGCTAAATTCCATCGAAATGGATGGGGTCATCGTAATCGGTGAAGGGGAAAAAGATGAAGCACCGATGTTGTTCAATGGTGAAAAGTTGGGAACCGGAGACGGTCCGCAGTTGGATATAGCTGTGGATCCCATCGACGGTACACGCCCGCTGGCTTACGGTCTGTGGAATTCAATTTCGACCGTTGCGCTGGCACCGCGCGGCACCATGTTCAACCCGGGACCATTTGTTTATATGGACAAGATCGCCGTTGGGCCGGAGTGCAAAGGCTGTGTGGATATTGATGCACCTGTCATTGATAATTTAAAGAAAGTCGCCAAGGCAAAGGGAACCAAGGTCGAATTCCTTACCGTAACCATTCTCGACCGTCCCAGGCATGAAAAGTTGATCAACGAGGTTCGGTCTTCCGGAGCGCGCATCCGGCTGATCCCGGATGGGGATGTTTCGGGTGCATTGATGACGGCGATGGAAGACACCTCCATCGACTTGCTGATGGGTGTTGGTGGAACACCTGAGGGTGTGCTCGCGGCAGCTGGTCTGCGCTGCATGGGCGGAGAGATTGTTGGAAAGCTATACGCAAGAAATCCCCACGAGATTGAATTAGCTAAAGAGATGGGCGTGGATTTCAATAAACCGCTGACGATGAACGACCTGATTTCGTCAGATAACGTGTTTTTCGCCGCCACCGGTATCACCACAGGAGATTTCCTGGACGGCGTATCTTACTTTAAAGATGGGGCTCGCACAGATAGTCTTGTGATGCGCAGTCTCACCGGTACGGTCAGGCGAATCATTGCAACTCATAAAATGAGCAAACTGGTGCGCATCAGTTCCATTCCTTACTAAAAAATAAATGAAGAGGGTGCCAATTTTCATGACACCCTCTTTTTCATTGTAACTTCGCTATTTTATTTCGTATGTTAAGCTGGCATCCACAGTGATCATCAATTGACCGGCCGCAACAGGTACGCTGCTTGGAGCAGCTGCGCCGCCGATACCTTTGGCCTCATATACTGGGGTTGTTCCCCGGCTGGTATTTACGTATACCGATTGAACTTCACCCAGCTTCACGCCCGCAGCCTTGGCAATGGCTTGGGCTTCAGCCTTGGCATTTTCGATGGCCGCATCACGCGCCTGGGCTTCGGCTGCAACCTTATCCAGTACATCGAAGCTGATGCCGTTGATGGTATTCGCTCCGGAACGAACCACTGCATCCAGCAGGTTCCCAAGCTTGGAAAGGTCGCGAACAGTCACATAAACCGTATTTTCCACCACAAAGTAACGTCGGGTTACCTGTCCATCAATGCCGTAATCCATCATCGGGTAAACATTAAAGTTCGAGGTCTGGATGTCTTTTTGTTCCACGCCGAGAGCCTGCAAAGCCTGCGAGATTTCGTTGGCCTGGATATTGTTTTTCGACAACGCCTGCGAGACCTCATCGGCATCCACGCGCACACCAACGTTAATGTAAGCCACATCGGGAACCAGGTAAACCTCACCCGTTCCGTTGGCACTTAAGGTGCGCACCTGAGGAGCAGAACTCACCGAGACCGAGGGAGTCGTGCATGCAGTTAACGCAAGAATTGCGATCAGACTGATTGAGACGATCAATAACGTTTTTTTCATTTTCTCTCCTTTTTGTTAATTCTATTGATAAGACGAAAAAACAATGGATTAGTTCCGTAAAAAAAGAGGTAGAGAGATTAACTCTCCACCTCTTGAAAGCCGGAAACCAGAATAATTATCAAATCTATTGAATTTCATGAATTTTTACCATACCGATCGCCAAATCGATCTTCATATCTACCTTCGGGCTGTCGCTCGCTGCGTTTTCATTTTGTACAAAGTTGTTGGTTTTAAGGTAACCTTCCGGTAGATCATGCGAAACCAACCCGGTTTCCAAGTTTATACTCACGTTGCAGCCTTTCGGCACATACACTTCCACATCACCGACAGCCACCTGAATATTTACGCTCACATCCTGTGAGCATGGAAGGGAGACTGCCGTTTTCCCGATCGCCATTTCCGTGCTGATCTTTGTTGCCATTGTGTCATCAAGCCGGGCATCGATCTCACCCAGTGCAAGTTCGACATACAAGTCAAGGGGGATTGTGGAGTTGAGTTTAAAATCCCAGGGGAGGGAGGTCACGCCCATGACCATTGTAGATCTGCCCTTTGCAGCCAGTTCCAGGGAGCTGCTGCCTCCAGTGAGCAGGGAATAATCTGATTCCAAATCCATGTTTGCGGGAATACCGGCAACACCAGAGAGAAGCAGATCAGAATCCGCCCCACCTTTAAGATTTACATTCCCAACAGGAGTCGAAAATGACACCTTTGATCCTGTCACACCGTCCAACTGGTGTTGATAGGGGATTTCCTTAACGCCCACCCCAAAAGGTGAAGATACAACAATCCATACGATCCCAGCGACTAAAAGCAAGCCAAGACCCATCCGCAACAAGGTATTCCATACCGAATTCCTGCGGCTAAATGCGATATCCAAACCACCTGCAACAAGCAGTACCGGCCAGAGCCTCACCAACAACCCCCAGGCATTCATGGGCAGATATCCCAGATTACCCAGCAACAGGATCACTCCCAGTCCAAGCGCAACAATGGTCATCGCCCAACCGCTGCGCCGGTAAATACCGTCCAATCCACCTATGATTAGGATCATAGGCCAGTAAGTAACGATATTTTCCCAGGTCGTACCCTCAATTTTACCGATGTTGATGAGCACGAGAAATACACCCACCACGACCAGCAAGAGGGGCCAAAATAAACTTTTTGGTCGCTGATAATCCGACATTACTGCTCCTTCCGTATCGCGTGCATCAATAACGCAACGCCAACGAGCACAACCAGTACCGCCAGGACGACACCATTGTTAAGCCAGGACAACCAGGGGATGTGCAATTGGCGAAGAAAAATGTAAAATCCTCCCAGGATTAGCGCTACACCGATAAAACGCAATGATTTGGTGTTTGGTTGTCTGACTGCGGAAACGAACTCATCACGGACTGTTTCAGCACGGTCTTTAAATTCCTCCCCGCTGAGCGGTTGTGATTGTGCACCAGCAGGAGAAACCTTGGATTCATCGTCCACTACGATCCACATGATGATGTAAACCAGGGGACCGATCCCTCCTAAAAGGGTAAAAACGACAAAGAACAATCGAATAAGGGTAACGTCAATTTGAAGATATTTAGCCAATCCACCGCATACTCCCCCCAGCATGCGGTCTGTTTGACTCCGATATAAGCGGTGTTCCATGGCATCCATCCTATTCTTTTTTTACAACCGAACGGATCACGAGGTAAACCCCTGCCGCCACAAAACCTAAAGCAAACACCCACCCGGCGGCGGAATTCAGTAAATCACCCGATACCGCCAGTATGAAGATACCCAATGCCATGAGAATGCCTGCCGGGATCCATACCCACTTTTCCTTTTTACCAACGGGCAAAGCGCTGATCAAGGCAAAGGTTGCTCCTGTACCCAGGAAAAAGACTGCGCCCGGAACAGCACCGGCATTGCGTATTCCTGCAACGATTGCCAACGTGGCCAAAACGCCGGCCGGGATGATAGGCCACCAGTGTGTGTGGTTCAGGTATAACACCACGAGGAAGCTCAAAGCAATGAAGCCCAGGAAGAGCGAACCTCCAAATCTGTCGGCGAAACGGGGAAATATTTCAGCTGAACCGATCAATGCTCCCAATCCAAGCAGGGTAAAGCCGGGGATGGCCGCCCACCACTTTTGGGTATCACTGAAAAGAACAACCAAAAAGATAGCACCGCCAGCCGCAAACAGCAATGCAATGAACAACGAGCCAATGGGAATATTGAAGATCTGCTGCAGCAGGAAAACGATCCCTGCCAGAACCAGCAATGCCCCTAAAAAGATGCGTTTCATTTGACCAGACATGAGATATTCCTTTCATAAAAAAATTATTGGGATTTCTGACGAGGTTTAATTAGGGTCCGTAAGGCGATCAGGATGCCTGCGGCTACAAGCAGTAATGGCCAGTAAGGACCAAGGTTTTTGAATGCGCCAAAGAAAGCTCCGAAGACCACGAAGAGGATCAAGCTGGTCCCAATCGTATCAAAAGCCGACCTGATCGAGTATCTTGAGCGTGCGCCAAGTAACCAGGCGGCGGTCATTCCCAAACCTGAGAATCCCGGGATCAGGGTCCATAAATATGCCCAGGATCCCCAATCGCCGCTCATGTTCTGGTAATACAGTATGCCGCCAATTCCGGCAACGATGAACGCAGGTACTGAAAGATCGGGAGTTCCAAGCAGCAGACCGAGAACGAGAAGGCCTGCACCCACCAGTACAATCGTCACCGGCCAGGAAAAGCTGATGTTGATCAGATCATGGAATTCGGGTACAACATTGATCAAAACAAAATACACGCCCACCAATACCAGCAGAATCCCAATTCCAAGCGTTGTCCTTTGGCTCTTATTCATATCAACCTCCACATATTCACTTTGTATCGAATTAACTACCTTATATACGATGTAATTCAAAAAAGAGTTGCATCCATGGAAAGATGTACTTGACAAGCCGAAAATGCCATTTATAATTGGACATAATTAGTCAGGTTATATGATGAGTATGAAAATGTGGATGAGATTGGATTGCTTGTGTCATAGGCGGGGTGCGTTTTGATCACCGCCTGACAGATTAATTTCAACGGTCAACTTTTCAGGCGGCGGTGAACGTCCCCGCACAATTGTTTGTGCAGCCTTCCCGGCCGCTTTTGATTTAAGTTGACCGTTGTTATTGGACAGGATAAAAATGAAAATCGCACACGATATTACAGAATTGATCGGGAACACCCCGCTTGTCAGGCTCAACCGACTTACGCAAAACAGTTACGCGGAGGTCGTTGCCAAACTTGAATACTTTAATCCATCGCACAGTGTAAAAGACCGCATTGGCGTCGCCATGATCGATGCAGGTGTGAAATCAGGATTGATCAAAAAGGACACCATCCTCGTGGAACCTACCAGTGGTAATACGGGTATCGCGCTGGCATTCGCCGCTGCTGCCAGAGGATACAAATTAGTATTGGTCATGCCAGATACAATGAGCAAGGAACGGCGTATGCTGCTCAGAGTTTACGGCGCAGACCTGGTTTTAACACCCGGCAGCCTGGGAATGGATGGCGCAATCCGCAAGGCCGAAGAGATCGCCTCTTCCGATTCGCATTATTATATGCCGCAGCAATTCAACAACCCTGCAAATCCTGAAATTCACCGCAAGACAACTGCTGAGGAGATTTGGCGCGATACTGACGGCAAGGTGGACATTGTGGTTGCAGGTGTGGGAACTGGCGGTACGATCACCGGTGTTGGAGAAGTATTGAAGGCACGCAAACCTGGCATCCAAATTGTGGCTGTTGAACCGGATGGTTCACCGGTACTTTCAGGCGGTGTCAAAGGTCCGCATCCCCTCCAGGGGATCGGCGCTGGATTCATCCCCGAAGTGCTCAACACGTCCATATATGACGAGGTTGTTCGTGTAAAAAACGAGGATGCATTCAAAACTGCAAGGGATTTGGCTACACAGGAAGGTTTGCTGGTGGGCATCTCCTCCGGCGCGGCGGTATGGAGTGCGCTCCAGGTGGCAGCGCGTCCGGAAAACAAAGGGAAATTGATCGTTGTCATCATCCCCTCCTTTGGAGAGCGCTACCTGAGTACGGCGTTGTATGCCGACCTCGTCGATTGATCTTTTATGGAGGGATCATGACCATATTTTCACACGTTCGCGAGGATATTCAATCCGTCTTCGACCGCGATCCGGCGGCTCGATCCACACTGGAATTATTGCTGGCATACCCGGGTTTGCATGCAGTCTGGGCGCACCGCACAGAGCACTGGCTTTGGGAGCATGGTCTCAAACTACTGGCTCGCTGGCTTTCGCATGTCACTCGGTTCTTTACAGGGATCGAGATCCATCCTGGTGCAAAGATCGGGGATGGTTTTTTCATCGACCACGGCATGGGGGTGGTCATTGGCGAAACTTCGGAAATTGGCAACAACGTTACGCTCTACCACGGAGTCACACTGGGAGGAACAAGCCTGGAGAAAGGCAAACGTCATCCAACCATCGAAGATGAGGTGGTCATCGGTGCCGGTGCCAAGGTGTTGGGGAATATCGTTGTCGGATCCCACAGCCGCATTGGGGCTAATGCCGTCGTGGTAAAATCCATCCCTCCCAATTCGGTGGTCGTGGGCGTGCCCGGGCAGGTGGTCATGCGCAGCCATCCTGCCGCTGATGCGCCTGACCTGGAACATGGAAAACTGCCGGATACGCTGGGTGAATCCGTTGCGGCATTGATGAAGCGCATGGAAATCGTTGAAAATCTATTGCATGTAGAAGTCAATGAAAAAAGCGTCTACGTGGGAACCAATGGGAAGAAACACCACATGCTCCTGCATACCCCTGTGAATGGCGTGTGGGAAGGTGAGGATTTTTCGATCTGAAATTGAAGAACAAAAGCCGCTGGATCAGCGGCTTTTTCAATTATTTTTTGCGCAAAGGTTTGAGAAAATTGATCACCAATACGATGAAGAATCCAACTGCGCTGATTACCAGTAATCCCAGTCCCAGCCATTGCCGGTCGATCCTCGGCAGCGATTTCATAAATCCCGGCTTGGGCGTGGGAGATGGGGTGACAGTGGGTGCCGGAGTAGTGGGGATTTTCGTGTGGGTCGGGGTGCGCGTTGGGCGCTGGATGGTTGCCGTAACCGTGGGGGTCATGGTCATGCTGGGCGCCTGGCGGATGATTAGAGTTTGCCCTTCATAAATATTATTGGATGTCAACGCATTCAGAGTCTTGATCTGGTCGATGGTTACGCCGTACCACACGGCAATGGTATAAAGGGTTTGACCGTATTTGACCGTATGAACGATCGATCCGTCATCCTGGGGAGTTGCGGTAACAACCGGTTCCACCAATTGAACGGTGGGAACGGGGGTGTTTGCGCTGGCATTTGATGATGGTCTTGAAGAAGAACCGGCTGGATCGGATGCGGCGTGCATGACGTAATAAGTCACCCCGTCAGATGCGGTGTAAGCAAAAGCCCCTACATGGGTGTATTGGGCATCTGTGGCGGGCAACTGGTGTATGGGATCGCCCCAGACATTATATTGGGCGAACCAGGACAGGTCGGCAGAGGTCGCGCAGGCAATGTTTTCAGTGGCAAAAAAAGTGGCACCTCCGCCATAGCCAGTGGCGGCAATGCGCTCCATCTTTCCTCCCGGATGACCGCAACCGCTTGCAGCCATGGCATACGCAGCAGAAGCGGCCGATGAATCCAGGAGAGAATCGCGAACCATGGCGGAATAACCATTGGCCACACGCAAACTGTTCATCCAGTCGATCAGTGCGGAAGCCGAAACAGAGGATGCTTTGACATCAAACTGCGGTTTCAAAGACGGGATTAGCGCCAGAAGAACCACAAGAAATGTGATTGAGATGAATTTGCGCATCGTGGCGTAATTATACACGATGCGCAATATTGTCAATATCTCCGGATTGGCTAATGCAAACTGCGGTCTTTGAAATCTGTCCCCATGGCTTCGGCCACCAGCAGCAGGTCCATGGCTGCGATCATACCGATGATCTGACCTTTTTCATCTGCCACGGGCAAATGGTGAATGCGGTGTTCCTTCATCATTGCCGCACACTCGGTGATCAGCATGGAGCTGGGAACAGTGATGACCGGGCTGGCCATGATATCCTTGACTTTGGTCTTGGTGGGATTATTGCCCTGGGCAACGATCTTGTCGCAAATATTAATCGAGGTAACGATACCGTATTCCGGATTCTCCGGGGTCTTTTCCACTATCAGGCTGGTGGCGTAGCGATGGCGCATAATATTCAACGCTTCGTAAACTGTAGTATCTGGATCCACAAATACAACCAGATTCTTCATCCAGTCCTTGACCGTTGTATGCCGCATTACTCTCTCCTCGCGTAGAAGTACGCTTTTTAATGATAATGTTCGATCGAATTTGACATTATCAATTTAGTATATCCGCCTTAAAAAGTCAACTGCGGATTGTCAGACATAATCGGGCTTTTCATCAGGGGCTCCAGCTCCAGTGACGCATAAATTCCAGCTGGTCGTGGGCAGTCAGGTCGAGCTGCAGGGGGGTGATGGAAATATAACCGGCGGCCAAATCGCCAAAATCGGTGCCTTCTTCGGGTACTCCTGTGGGAGATTCTCCGCCGATCCAGTAATAAGGCCGGCCGCGCGGATCCTCGCGCCGGACGAGTTCATCGCGGTAAATGCGCAGTCCCTGGCGCGAGACGCGATAACCTTTGATTTGATGGTCCTCAAGAAAAGGAACATTCACATTTAACAGGATATTCATCGGTAATTTGTTTTTTTGAACGGAAAGTACGATCTGGCGGGCTGCGCAGGCAGCGGCGGAATAATCCAGCACACCGGTAAAGTATTCAGGGGCATCCAATGAAACAGCGATGCCAAGCACCCCGCCGATGGTTGCCTCCATGGCTGCGGTAACCGTGCCCGAATAGGTTACATCATGTCCTATGTTGGCGTTGGGATTAATACCCGAAACCACCATATCGATGGGTTCTCCTAAAACACCCATCAAAGCCAGGGCAACGCAATCAGAGGGAGCACCATCGCTGGACAGCCCTTGTGTGCCGTCAGCCAGCGTGAAAGGCTTTACTCGCAGCGGGCGGTTGAGGGTCTTCACATGCCCCGATACCGACCAGTTATGATCCGGTGCAAGGATCGAAACCTTGGCGATCTTGCGCAGTTCCTGTGTCAGTGCCAATAAACCGGGAGCGTTAACACCATCGTCGTTGGTAACCAGAATATGCATGATTTTTCGATCCTCTATCTTCTTCTCTTTAAATTATACAGTAATGGGAACGAACCTACCAAAAAAATCCCTGTTGACTTTTTGGATTCAATATTTTATAATGATTCTAAATCAGGAATCATTACATTATGCAGAAAACGATCACAGAGATTTCAAAAAGCCTTCAAAAATACGGGTTCCATCTCACCCCGCAGCGGATGGCCATCTACAATTTTTTAGCGGATAGCAAGGATCATCCGACAGCCAATGAGATATTCAAGGAACTGAAAACAGATTTCCCCTCACTTTCACTAGCAACGGTCTACAACACATTGGAAATGTTCGCAAAAGTCGGTTTTGTGAATGTTCTAGGATCCATAGGCGATGGAAAGGTACATTACGATGCCAATCGCGAACCGCATATCAACCTGGCGTGCATATCCTGTCACAAGATAATCGATCTCCCGTCGGAACATGTTGCCTTGATGATGGATGAGATCAGTGAAACGAAAGGTTACGATATTCTGGGAACTCGTATCCTGATTTACGGCATTTGTTCGAACTGCCAGCAAAATCAAAGAGTAATTAATAAAAAATAGAAAGGAAGAAAAAATGGAAACTAACGAAACCCAAGTAATCCCCATGCCTCGCATAGGCGACAAAGCCCCGGAATTCAAAGCAGTCACCACGCAAGGAGAGATCAACTTCCCGGGTGATTATCAGGGAAGCTGGGTCATCCTTTTCAGCCACCCAGCCGATTTCACACCGGTATGCACCTCAGAATTCATGACCTTCGCCAGCCAGGAGGCGAAATTTAATCAAGCCAACTGCAAGCTTGTTGGTTTATCTGTTGATGGACTCTACAGCCATATCGCCTGGTTAAGAACCATTAAGGAAAAGATCGAATATAAAGGGATGAAGAACGTTGAAGTCAATTTCCCCTTGATCGAAGACATCACCATGAACGTGGCGAGAAAATACGGCATGATCCAACCTGGCGAATCCAGCACCAAGGCAGTGCGGGCGGTATTCTTTATCGATCCCAAGGGTATCATCCGGGCAATTATTTACTACCCACTCAGCCTGGGCCGCAACTTCGATGAACTGTACCGCGCTTTGATCGCCATGCAGACTGCCGATGAATTTGCCATCGCGACCCCTGCAGACTGGCAGCCGGGGGATGACGTGATCGTTCCAACTGCGGGCTCGTGCGGGGTCGCCAAGGAACGCATGGAAAACAAAGTCGATATGCATTGCTACGACTGGTTCTTCTGCACCAAGAAACTGGACAAGGAATCCATTCTTTCCCGAATCATCAAGAAGTAACAGGATCGAACATAAACAATTCTGACCCGGCTTGAACAATGCTCAATTCAAGCCGGTTTTTTGATCATACTTTACAATAAAACGATCGCGTCCTTTTGCCGGTTGATCCTTCCGTAAATGCCCGGTTTGCTACGAATTTTTTGGTGCTGTAGAATCTGTGATATAATTCACCGGCTGTGGTGCAAGCCATAGACTATCACTCACGCTTCCCGATCGTTCCTGCGTGCTGCCGCAAGCAGTGATGGAAACGGCTAAAGGAAGCGGTAGAAAAACGCAAAGGAGCAATACCCCCATGAGTTCCATTATTTCCATGAAAGCCTTGTTGGAAAGCGGCGTCCATTTCGGGCACCGCACAAATAAGTGGAATCCTTTGATGCGCCCTTACATTTTCACTGAGCGCAACGGGATCCATATCATCGACCTGCAGCAGACGGTCAAACTTCTCACCTCCGCCTATAACCTGGTGAGAGACACTGCAGCCCAGGGCGGGTTCATCATGTTCATCGGAACCAAACGCCAGGCACAGGAAACCATCGCCGAAGAAGCCATCCGCTGCGGAATGCCCTACGTGACCGAACGCTGGCTGGGCGGCATGCTCACCAACTGGTCCACCATGTTCAACCGCATTCAGGAACTGGAACGCCTGGAACGCCTGCGCGATTCAGGCGAGATCCACCGCCTGACCAAAAAGGAAGGTCTGCTGATCGAACGCGAGATCAAACGCCTCGAAACGCGACTTTCCGGTGTGCGCAACATGAAACGCGTTCCAGATCTCGTTTTCGTGGTGGACGTGGTACGTGAACACACCGCGGTGCATGAAGCCAATATCAAGGGCATTCCTGTGTTAGCCCTGGTGGATACCAACTGCGATCCCAGGCAGGTGGATTACGTCATCCCTTCCAACGATGATGCCATCCGCGCTATCAAACTGCTGGTGGGCAAGATTGCCGATGCAGTCATCGAAGGCAAGGCCATGGTCAAGGAAGAAACCGGCGAAGCTGCTGTAATTGCTGCCGCTGAGACTCCTGCCGGTCGCGTAGCCTCCGGCGCCCGCCCGCACATGGATGAAGAAGTTGAACTCGAGGATGACATCCTGCTTGGAGCAGCCACGCTGGCCAAGCTGGGTGGAAAAGCCGAAGAAGAAATTGAAGAAGTAGTGGAAGTGATCGAAGAGGAAGCTGCTGCCAAGCCGAAACGCTCCAAGAAAGCCGCTGAGCCCGAAACTGAGTCTGACGAGACCAAATAAGTTTATCATTCCGGCTTCACCTGCCGATGAAATAGGGAACCAAAGGATAGAGAAACATGCAAATTACAACCGAAATGATCAAATCCCTGCGCGAGTCAACCGGTGCCGGTATTCTCGATTGCCGCAAAGCCCTCGAACAGGCCGACGGCGACATGAATGCCGCCCTTGATTTTCTGCGCGAAAAAGGTCTTGCCACGGTCGCCAAACGTTCCGCCCGCACCGCATCTGAAGGTGTGGTGGAATTGTATTCCCACGGCAACGGCCGCGTTGGAGTCATGGTGGAAGTGAACTGTGAAACCGATTTTGTCGGCCGCGCCGAAGCCTTCCGCAACCTGGCACACGAGATCGCCCTGCAGATCGCAGCCGCTGCACCCGAGTACATCCTGGAATCGGATATTCCAGCGGAAGTGATCGAACGCGAAACCCGCATCGCCACCGCCAAAGCCAAGGAAGACGGCAAACCCGATGCCATCATTCCACGCATCGTCGAAGGCGCCTTGAAAAAATACAAGGACGAATTTGTCCTCATGAACCAGGCGTACATTCGTGATGAAAGCATCACCATCCAGGAGCTGGTAAACCAGAACGTTGCCGCCCTGGGAGAAAATGTCGTCATCCGCCGCTTTGCACGGTATTCACTGGGTGAAACCACGGCAGAAGAAGCAGAATAAACCCTTCCAAGACCAACCATCAGGTTGGTCTTTTCTTAATGCCAAGGAGGTAACATGCAGCAACTCAAGTACCACCGCATTTTACTCAAACTCAGCGGAGAATCGTTGACGGGGCCATCGGGCAGCGGTATCGATGCCGCGCAGGCGATCGAGATCGCCCGCCGCCTGAAGGAAGTACGCGAACTGGGCGTGGATATTGCTGTGGTCATCGGCGCCGGAAACCTGTGGCGCGGCAAGGTCGGCCTGGATATGGGCATGGATCAGGCTACCGCCGATTACATGGGAATGCTGGGAACAGTAATGAATGCCCTGGCGCTGATGGACGCCCTGGAACACCAGGGGGTAGTCACGCGCGTGATGACCTCCATTGAGATGAAAACCGTTGCCGAACCGTATATCCGCCGGCGCGCCATCCGCCACCTGGAAAAAGGGCGCGTGGTCATCTTCGGCGGGGGAACCGGCAACCCGTACTTTTCCACCGATACCGCCGCCGCGCTGCGCGCGATGGAAATGGAAGCCGACGTGCTCATCAAAGCCACCAAGGTGGACGGCATCTACGACTGCGACCCAAAGCAAAAT
>DAOUGM010000125.1:0-6284 GCA_034428895.1 Anaerolineaceae bacterium | reverse complement strand
ACACCCAACTCACATCCCGTCATTTGGCTTGCACGCCAAGGTTGACTTTTACTTCCCGCCCATTGTATTATTCCTAAAAGTGAACCGTTCATCAATATTTTTTCTTTAGGTTGAGTCAAATTCTCCATAATCAAGTTCGTTTTGCCTGGAAGTAATGAAAAATACCAAAGGCATCCCATTTACTGGACATCTCGAAATATGGCAACACTTCCAGTCAGAATATTGGGAATTTGTACATGACTTCCAGAGGGCAACGCCAAGTCAAAAAAAACTAGTCGCATTGATAGTGAAGATAAAAATTGAGGTTGTAATGAAAACCAAACCTTTCCTTACCATGGCACTGCTCATCGTTTTCGTCCTTACCCAGGTGACCGCAATCAGCGGTTGTCAGCAATCTATCGATGAGAAATCGACCCAAGAAGCTGCACACACCGAGGAAATCCAGCGAACCTCGGATAATTCCCGACTGAATATCAATACGGAAAATCCTGTGGATTTGATCTCCCTAGATAGTCTTCTATCCTATCTTGAAGATTTAACATCGATCCAACCTTACTCTGGATGGCGCAACGCAGGAAGCATGGGGGAAGTCGAGGCTTTGGATTATGTCACTGAAAAATTGCGTGCATTTTCCACACTAAGGAATGCAGGATTAGAAATCGAAGAGCAAAGTTTTAACGTTTATTTAAGCACCGAGATTTGGGATTCTGCATTAACCCTCGGAATCAACGGGAAGGATATCGATGTTCCTGCCGAGGGCTTGCGTGCATCGCGCTTTGATAAGGCTGCTGCTGCCTATTTCGATACAGACGGAGGTTTCAACGATTCGGATCGAAATCCAGTCACTGCCAATGGATCTCCTGTAATAGTGAAAAATGAAAATGACTTGTATTCTCTTAAAAGCAGCGAGCTCAGAGACCGCATCCTCTTTCTTGATTACTCCCTGGTGGATAGATATGTGAATGGAGAATCCTTTACCAATGCTGTTCAGTTGATAACGTTAATGGACATGGGATTGGCAGGCGTGGTGTTGGTAACACAGTACTCCAACAAACCAGGAGAAAGCCACGGTACCATTTTGGGTGACGGCTCTTATTTTCAGCGTCAGGTGCCCTCCAAACATATACCCGTTCTATTTATTCGCCTTGAGAATCTGCAACCATTAGGAATATTAACCTGGGAAGATCTTAATCAAATAGATGATGCCAAACTCTTGATAGACGCTGACGTATACTCGCCTGGAACGTCCGGCAATGTCATTGCTCGAATTCCTGGCAACGATTCGTCCAAGGCTGTGATCCTCGGCGCGCATATCGATTCACCCAACGTCAGCGGGGCGTTCGACGACGGAAGTGGTTCAGCCGCCTTACTGGAAATTGCTCGTGTATTGGATGCTTCGAAAACAAAACCTCCCGTTGACATTTACCTGGCGTGGTTTGGAGGACACGAAATAGGCACTTACGGATCGGCATATTTTTCAGCCAGCCACCAGGAACTCCTTGACCGTACGCTCGCCTTATATCAAATGGATTGCCTGGGACAACCTTTGGATGGGACAATCTCCAAGACCACAATGTTCATCACATCCTACGGTCGTTTTGGTGATGAAAGCCTTCCCTTACCGGATTTCTTGTCCTCAGCAGTAGCAGATCAGGGAATATCCCTCGATCAGTATCTTGAATACGGGCTCATCGCAGATAATAGCAATTTTGATATCTTTAACGTTCCGAATACTGACCTGGTATACGTAAACACCGGTGTTTGGCGAACAAAAGGATCCGATTACGGCCATTACGCCAATCACTTTCATGATCCGTATGAGACCGTGGAAAAGGTACGCGAGGTGGGTGATGCCTTTGTTGAAATGACCAAAGTCATGCTTACAGCAGCCCTGGAAACAGGCAGGGAACAACCCGATTTACGGGTTCCTCCAACCCCAGACAAGCGGGCACTCATCGTTGCCAGCCACACCGAATCTATCAATTTGACTACAGCCACTTTTAGGGAACTCGGAATGGCTCTGGCTTTGGAAGGATTCGATGTCGATTTAATCCCATATGGACAGGCTGTCACACCCTGGGATCTTGAAACCACGCAGATAGTTATCCTTCCCCCAACACTGGATTACCCAGGTCCGCATAACGAGACGTGGAGTGAATCGGAAATCTCCATGCTCAATGATTATGTATTTAATGGGGGTTTTCTGGTGGTAACCAATACAACCTTTAACTACTCCACGATAATACCGTTGGATGAAAACAATGAAGATTCGCGCAAGATAAATTCCTTGTTGGAGCCAATGGGAATCATGTTTGGATATGGGAATATTGGCGGTTGGAATGACAGTATTGCCAAAGCCGTCATCGATCACCCACTAACAGAAAAGGCTGCCTATCTTACGTACAATCCGATGTATGGGGTCCCCTTTACCATGAAAAACGGGGTTGAATTAATGCAGGCCGATTATAAATCCATTGTCGGCTTGGTGGATTATGGAGAGCAAGGCGGACAGGTGTTGGTGATCGCCGATTTGGGAATATTACAAACCTTCAAGGTAGGCGCAAAAAATCTTCAGTTCCTGAAAAACATTGCCGCTTATGCCCGTTCGCGCGAAGTAAATAAATTAACAAATCTGATGAAAGAGTAATCAAGTAGATGATTTCCTATGAATGATTTCAAATAACGTTTTATCTGCAGGATTATTCCTTCTTGAAATAATTACTTCAATCTGGGAAGAAAAACAAAATTGAAAACCAATAAGTAGATTTCCGAATTTTTTTATGAGTGGATGATCCACATGAACGTACAGGAATTGGCAAAAACGATCGGTTATTACGGGCTGGTGTGTTCCTTATGCCACGAGTCTGATCATTGTGCGGGATGCAAATCCAATCACAATTGCTGCGGAAGGTGTTTGAGTATTAGCGGGTGCTACCAATATGATTGCTGTCTGCAAAAAGGGATAGCCGGCTGCTGGGAGTGCGAAGAAAGTCCATGTGATAAAGATATGTTCAGCGAACACCACGACCTTAGAAATCGAGTTTTTGTAAAAGTGGCGAAACAGGAAGGCATCGAAAAACTTGCCGATTACGTGCTGAGGAATCAAAAAGCCGGCATTCTCTACGGATGGAACAAGGATTACGATAATCTCGGTGAAGAAGATGCCGTCGTAGACTTGCTGCATTATGGTATAAATAGCCGGTACTCTAGACGGCGTTAGGTTACAAGTAAATAATTCAACCAGAAAATGGTTGTTCGAATTCGTAATTTTTTCTTACAGTTAATAATTTACCCGTAGCACACAAATAATTATGCAACGACAGCATACCTGACTTCGTATGCTAATCAATGAAGGATTCGGAGACATCTCCCACCTCTTTATTCATGCCAGGATGTTTTTGATACGCCGGCACCTTGCTGAAAACATATGAACGATCAAACTCGAAAAAAATCGCTGGTTTATCTTTCACTTGTCATCATTGGAATGCTGCTCCTGGCAGCCAGCCTGCCTACGCTGCATTTCCAGCCGGGATTGCCGATACCTGGCGCTGAATCGGCTGAAACCCCCGGCGCAGGCAGCGTTGGGTCTACCCATTCATCAGTAGATTTCCGCTGGGTTGTGCAGCTTTCCCTGGCGCTGGCTTTTGCAGTGCTGATGATCATTTTGATCATAAGCCTGGTAAAAAAAGTAAAGTTGAAAATGGTAATTTCGGTGGCGGCTGGGATGCTGATCGTTCTATGCCTTTTTCTTTTGATGGATCAAATCCAATTCTCATCACCTCAAAATTCAAGCGTTCCAGTTCAGGGAATTGCGACCCAGCCTTCTGTAACTTACGAAATCGCACCAATCGGACAACCTCCTGAAGAATTGTTTCAGGTCGTAATGATCATCCTGATCGTCGGCGCAGCCGCGTTGATCTTCTGGTTGCTTTTCCAGATTATTCGTCGCCGAAAGAAGGAAGATCTGGTTGCCAGTGAAGCAAACGCTGCCCTTAAGGCCATAGAAAGTGGAGACGAATTAAGAAATGTGATCATTCGTTCTTATATGCAAATGTTATCCATTGCAGAAGAAGAACAGGGCATCGAACGGTCGGATTCAGCGACCCCGCGGGAGTTCGAACGGCTTATGACCGCCAGGGGGATACCGCAAGCCCCGCTCCATCAATTGACCGGGTTGTTCGAAAAGGTTCGTTATGGCAGCAGACCAACCGATTCGCAGGACGAACGCTCCGCTATCGAATGCCTGTCTGCCATCCGCTCATCAGCAAACTCAAACAAACTGGATCCCAGATGAAATTAACCAAACGAAACCTGATCCTCATATTCGTACCGATCACCTTCATGCTGGTCATTGTTCTATTTCCAGGTTTCTTTTACCAAAACCTGATCGACCCAATCACGCGCATATTCTGGCTGCTCATTCGTTCGATCCTCTCCATCAACCAGGAAATTCTTTGGACGTTACTGATCGTCATTGCACTGGTGGTTGGACTGATGATGATACCGGTCAGCGGGCACGATGATTTGCGGTCTGCCTATACATATTCAGACAGGACCGAAACTCGCGTCTCGTCCTGGAAGACCTTGTTTCAATCTGCCGAGAAAAGCAAAGAAAATCGGCAATTGCTGTTAACCCATTTGGATGATTTATCTCGATCCATCACTGAAACTACTGGTAAAAGTGAAAAAACGGAAATTTCGATCCGGAATTCCGGGTTTGGATTTTCCCGAATCATGACACGCGCGTGGAGAGGTTTCAAGCAAAGATTCTTTGCGAGCCGCGAAGAATTTATAGATATTGAACTTGAAAGATATGTGAATCAAAAACTGGATTCATTGGAATCCATCCTGGAGAGACAAAATGAACGATCATCAAGCAACTCCAAAAACAGTTGAGCAAGTCGCCAAAAAATGCAGCTTGATCATTCAGGAGGTGGAAAAAGCCATTATTGGTAAACATGAAGTCTTAATGAAAATGATGGCAGCTTTCCTTTCCTCCGGCGGTCATATCCTGTTGGAGGATTACCCGGGGCTGGCAAAAACCTTGATCGCCAACAGTTTTGCCAGGGTGCTGGGGATGGATTTCAAGCGCATCCAGTTTACCCCTGACCTGCTTCCTGGTGATATTTCAGGCGGATTTATCTTCGACAGCCGGCAAAATCAATTTCTGCTGCGTAAGGGTCCTTTGTTTACCAACATTCTGCTGGCTGATGAAATCAACCGCGCTTCACCCAAGACGCAATCTGCCCTCCTGGAGGCCATGCAGGAATGCCAGGTTTCCATGGAAGGTGAAAGTCTGAGGCTCCCAGACCCCTTCATCGTCATTGCCACACAAAACCCGATCGAGTATGAAGGTACTTTTCCCCTTCCTGAAGCCCAGCTGGATCGCTTCCTCATTCGACTATCGATCGGTTATCCCACACTGGAAGAGGAACAGGAGATCCTGCAGCGGCGGAACGACCGAAGGCAGGATGTCGTTGAATTATCCCCGGTAAGCACTCCGGATGGTTTTTTGTCCATGCGGGAAGTGGTTGAAAATGTGTTCATCGACCCGGATATTCAAAAATATATCGTTCAACTGGTGGCAAAAACCAGGAAACACCACAACGTGGAACTTGGTGTCAGCCCGCGCGGATCACTGGCGCTGCTCAAGCTTGCACGCGCATGGGCGGTGCTCAACCGGCGCGATTATGTGATTCCCGACGATGTGAAGCTCCTGGCGCCCGATGTATTGAGCCACCGCATGGTGCTCGACCCCAACCTGTGGGGGTCGAAAAAATCGGAAATGGCCGTGATCGACGAGGTGATCCAATCTGTAGCAGTACCAATTAGTACGCGGAAAGAATGAACACCAAACTTAACCTGATCCTTTTGATCATCGTGGGTCTGTTCATGGGTGCTTTGGTCAGCCGCAATGGGACCATCGCCTTATTGACAATTCCATTTCTGGTTTACCTGGGTACCGGAGTCTTGTTAACTCCCGGTGATATTCGGTTGAGAGTCTCCCGCGCTCTCAACTTGTTGCGAAGCGACGGGAAAAAACCGATGAAGATGGTACTGATGATCGAAAACCACGGAACGGCAATCTCACGTCTTCATTTACATGAGCAATCCGTACCCGGCATGGAAGTGGTGGATGGCAACCTGCAGCATTGTTTTTTCCTTTCTTCGGGCGAGAAAATTCGTATTCACTACGAATTCACTGTGCCTCGAGGCAGGTATTCGTGGCAAACAATAAATCTACAGGCCAGTGATCCCTTTCACCTGTTTGAAAAAAATATTGA
>DAOUGM010000124.1:0-14017 GCA_034428895.1 Anaerolineaceae bacterium | reverse complement strand
AACGCCGGCAAGGATTACGATTTCTACAACAACACTCCACTTTTTCGCTACAACTCCTATTTCGGCGTGCACAAAGTGCATTATATGGATCTGATCGCCCACAGCGGCAAGCATCCGCTGCCCATGAACCAGGTTATCGTTGCCGCGGTGAAGACCATGGCTGCCAAAACATTCAGCGCCAAAAAGGAAAAGGCGCAGGTACTCAACACTTGGACGCGGGGCTTTTTCGACAAGATCGACAACCTCAAATTCCTGTCGTACGTCAACAAGGAAGGCTACCCGGTGATCATTCCTCTCATCCAGGCGCAGACCCTCGACCGCGAACACCTGGTCTTCTCTTTCGGTGCGTTCGGCGACGAGCTGGAGGAAATTCCCGTTTCCACACCGCTGGCGGTCTTCGGTATGGCGCTGAGCATGGAGGACGTGCTGGTGCGCGGCACTTACCTGGGCACAAAACGCGCTCTGGGCATGAAATGCGGCGTGCTTCAGGTGGACTGGGTGTACAACTCCATGCCGCCCAAACCCATGCAGATCTACCCGGCGCTGCCGGTGGAGGCAGTGAAGGAATTCTGATGTAGTTAATTGAAAAGACACTGTCATTGTTAATATCAGTTGGGGCACAGTGCGTTGTGCCCCAACCTTCTTTGAAAACCGGGTACAATAGGCCTCTATGAAAAAATCCATCGTGTTCGACTTCGGCGGGGTGCTCATCGACTGGAGCCCCTACCACCTTTACCGCAAACTCCTGCCCAATGACGATGCCATCCAAACCTTCCTGGAGGAGATTGATTTTTTCAGGATCAATGCACGCATCGATGCAGGCATGCCGATAGCGGAGTGGGGGCGTGAATACGCGCAGAAATTTCCGCAATACGGAAGCCTGATCGAAGCATATGCCGAACGCTGGGTGGAGACCAACGGCGAAGTCATCGGAGAGACCCTGGATATTCTGCGCGAGTTGAAATCCAAAGGGCACCCGGTTTACGGGTTAAGCAACTGGTCCACTGAGATCTTCGCCCTGGTCAAAGACCGCTTTCCTTTCCTCGAAGAACTGGATGATTACCTGCTCTCAGGCATGGTGGGGCAGATCAAACCCGGAGAAGAGATCTTCCGCACTTTCCTCAAACGTGTCGGGCGTTCAGCGGAAGAGTGCATCTTCATCGATGATAACGCCGAAAATATTGAGACTGCCGGCCGAATGGGTTTTTTGGCGCTTCAATTTAAATCGGCGAATAAACTAAGGCAGGATTTGTCACAAATTGGAATTTGACTCTTGGAAAGTGAGTGAGCTACCGACAATATCGCCAGACATCAACTGGCGATTTTTTATTAAACAAGTAGATATCCTGGTCTGTATAATAAATTAACACATTAAATGACAATGTTCTGGAAAGGAGAGAAAAATGAAAAAGAACGATAGTGTGACTGAAATAAATCAAAAAATTAAAAAACTAAGACGCTTCAACCTGATTATGGGATTTCTGCATTTTTTGCAAGGCCTGTTTATGATCATCATCACCTTCATCGTGGATACCCCGGGCGAGACATATCCCGTTTACTCGAACTATCTTACTTTCAATCGGGATTTGGGCGGCCTGGTTGCCAACCCTCAAAAAATATTCGATTTTCCTCTGGGAATTGGTGTAGCGCTATTTCTTCTGCTTTCCGCTGTGGCACATTTCTATCTCGCATCCATTGGATTCAAATGGTACGAAAAGGTTCTTAAAAAGGGAATGAATCCGGTTCGCTTCTATGAGTATGCTCTCAGTTCCTCGCTCATGATCGTCCTCATCGGATTGCTGGTGGGAATCAACGACATCGGTGCCATCATCCTTGCGTTTACAGTTAACGCAACCATGAACCTGTTTGGCATCATGATGGAATATCACAACCAGTACACGCAAAAGGTAAATTGGACATCCTTTATATATGGGTGCATCGCCGGAATCGCACCATGGATCGTGATTTTCCTGTACTTCATGGGAGCGGTCAATTCAGGAGATGCCAAACCACCCGCTTTCGTTTATGCCATCATTCCCACCCTGTTTGTATTCTTCAACATTTTTGCCCTGAACATGTTCCTACAATATAAAAAAGTGGGCAAATGGAAGGATTATCTGTTCGGCGAACGTGTTTATATCATCCTGAGCCTTGCAGCAAAAACCACCCTGGCGTGGTTAATTTTCTCTGGAATCTTTGCCCCCAGTCTTTAATTTCCATCCTTGTTTGCGAGAAAAAGAATGACCAACCTAGACGATATATTCCGATCAATCCGTAAAATTATGTCCTTCTACCAACCGCCTTTCCAATCTAAAACGGATAACGAGCGGTATTTTGACCTGTGGTCATTCAGAGATTTGGAAATCTCCGGACGGAAGCGTAAGGAAGTGTTCTTTGCCGGCATCATCATCCAAAAATCGTATGTCGGCTTTTATTTCATGCCAGTTTACGCCGAACCGGAAGTCAAGGAGATGTTCCAACCAGAACTGGTTTCACTGCTGAAGGGAAAATCCTGCTTCCATATCAAGAAATTGGAACCGATATTGCTCAGCCAGATCGAGGACGTACTGGCAACAGGGTTTGAACTTTATAAGAAAAGAGGCTGGGTGTAAACCCGGCCTCTTCTGCTAATCCAGTACGCTTGGGTCGAAATCGATGATGTTCATCCCGCGCTCCCTGCCAAGCCGCACGATTTGCAGGAAGAGCGGATGGGTTTCTCCGGGACGGTGGTAGAAGATGATCTGCTCAAAGCCAGCCAGGCGGGTGGTAAAGCTTGTGAGAAGATGATCGAACTCCTCCGCGGTTACAGTATCCGGAGGTTTGTTGTACCAATGAATAAGTTCATCGTCAAAAACCACCCCGTATTTGTCCGAAAAGACGGCCCATGTGAGATCTTTCTTGCGGCACCAGGCAATGAATTTCTGAAAATTCAGGGATGTGTATAGAATATCCGGTGTAGTGTCATTGCCTGAGATTTCATACTCAGGGTTCTTGTCGCGGGAACAATGGGTTACATAAATCGTATTCATATAAATATCTTCTTGTTCATTTTTGATAATATCATAAAATCAATTTCAACAAAGAACATCTTTACGAACCCACAAGAAAAGAGTGAGTCATTATCTCCTTGTTGCGAATTTCCGCTTATGTTCAATATAGAAATTCATTGTGAGGGATTAACTTTTCGTGTCCTTTTCTGTAATACTATAAGGATATCCACAATGTAGATGGGCCATTTTTCAACAGGAAAAGGGGCAATTAAATGTTTGCGGATTACGAAAACTGCCTGGTCAACCTGGCGTGCTCTGTGCTGAAGGAGTTCGGCGCGGCTTATTCTCACCCCACATTGCCGCAGATGGATCGACTGCTGCAGACAAAGTACCGAAATATTGTCATCCTTTTGCTGGATGGAATGGGAACCGGAATCATGCAGCATCATCTTGAACCGGGCGGTTTCTTCCGCAGCCACCTGCTTGGCAATTTTTCTTCCGTATTCCCACCCACCACCACTTCCGCCACCGTTTCGCTGATGACCGGGGTGACACCGTGCGAACACGGCTGGATCGGCTGGAAACAGTATTTTCGCGAAGTTGACAGGATCATCATTCCCTTTCGAAACGTTGATTATTATTCGGGAGAGAAAGCCGCCGAATATGACGTCGCCGGGCGGTATATCGCCTATAAGTCCATTTTCGACCAGATCAACGAAGCCGGTACCGGGAGAGCCTATTACGTCTCCATGTTTGGTACAACCCACATCGACACTTTTGAAGAATTATCCGCAACGATCACCAACCTTTGTTCAATGAATGAAAGGAAATTCATTTATGCCTACTGGCACCAGCCGGACACAATGATCCACAATCACGGCTGCAAGGATGAAATGGTGACCAAGGAACTCCGACAGATTGAAAACGAGGTTGAAAAAATGGCCGGCAGTCTCTCCGATACGCTGCTGGTAGTCACTGCCGACCACGGGCATAAAGACCTGGGATATTACACGCTGACGGACTATCCGGAAATCATAAAAATGCTGAAAAGACCGCCATCCATCGAAAGCCGGGCTTCGGCTTTCCATGTCCGTGATGAATATATGAATGAATTTCCAATCGAATTTATTAATGCTTTCGGCAATGATTTCGTATTATTCTCCAAAGAGGAGGTAAAGCAGAAGAGGTTATTCGGAGGCGGTATACCACACGCCAAATTCGATGAGTTCATCGGGGATTATCTCGCCATTTCCAATTCGAGCATGGGTATCGTGTATTCTGATTCGGTGATCAAATACCGTTCAGAACACGCAGGGATGAGCGTCGAGGAAATGACCATCCCCTTAATCGCAATTGAAAAAAGATAGTTTTTTCTAGAAATAAATGACCGCCTTTCGGCGGTCATTTTATATTCGTTGACGGTTTTATGGTTTTGGCTGCTGCTGCGTGATGCAGTGGATGTTGCCACCGCCGAGAAGGATCTCGCGCGCGGGAACGCCCACCACCTTGCGCCCGGGGAACAGATTTTGAAGGTCTGCCTGCGCGGCCGCGTCGTGGGGATCGCCAAAGGTCGGCGCCACGATCCCACCATTGCAGATATAGAAATTGATATAGGAAGCAGCGAGACGGTCACCGGGTTGTCGGGGCAGGGTGCCTTCTATGGCGTCCACTCCCTGGCTCTCCTCGGCGGTGATCAGCACGGGGTTGGGCTGGTGAATCTTATGGATCTCCAGCTTGCGCCCCTTGGCATCGGTCACGCTCTGCAGGATCTCATAATTCTCCTGCGAGATCTCGTATTGCGGATCGGATTTGTCGTCCGTCCAGGTCAAAGCAACCACGCCGGGGCGGATGAAGGTGCAGATGTTATCCACGTGACCGTTGGTTTCATCGTTGTACACGCCGCGATTCAACCAGATAATTTTATCCAGGTTCAGGTACTCTGATAGCAGCGCTTCGATCTCCGCCTGTGACTTGTCGGGGTTGCGATTTTCGTTGAGCAGGCATTCTTTTGTAGTGAGCAGCGTGCCTTCACCATCGCAGTGGATGGAACCACCTTCCAGAACAAAAGGCGCCTTGTAGCGGTCGACACGTTCAATATCGGCCACTTTCCGGGCAACCAGGTCGTCCAAGTCCCACGGGAAGTACAGCCCGCCGGTCAGTCCGCCCCAGGCGTTGAAATCCCAATCCACCGCGCGCGCTTCTTTACCGTTGACCACGAAGGTCGGACCGCAGTCGCGCATCCAGGAATCGTTGTTCGACATTTCCACCACGCGCACGCTGGCGGGCAGAAGGTTGCGGGCATTGGTGAACTGTGCCGCAGATATGCACATCGTCACCGGTTCGAACTGACTGATGGCAGCGGCAACATCCACGAATGCCTTTTGTGCCGGTTTGGCTCCGTTGCGCCAGTTATCCGGCCGTTCCGGCCAGATCATCCAGGTGCCTGCATGGGGTTCATATTCCCCAGGCATGCGGAAACCATCTTTTCGCGGAGTACTGTTGATCAATTGTGTCATTTGTTACCTTCTTTCTTGTTGCCCAACCGGTAATGGTCAGACTTTTTTGTTTTTCCGGCATACACCTATCAGGATCTCGCCAATGATCAATGTGAGCACCACACCAATCAGCACCGGAGCGGCGAAGGCCCAGTCCACGGGCTGTCCGGGAACATATACAAAGAACACAACAGCCTGGAGGATAAAGAGTTCGCAAATTACGGCCATGATGACGGCGCCGATCTTGCCGCCAGGCACGCGGTAAGGACGTTCAATATTCGCATCGGATTTGCGCAGCTTGAGGAACGCAGGGAAGAGAATGAGATAGGGGATGAGGAAGACCATCGAGCTGAAGGCGAACAGCGTCCAGAACAGGTCTTCCGCCGAGCCGGCCATGAAACCGTAGGCAACGATCACTGCGGTTGAAACGATGCCGGTGATGATGAAGGCTCCCACGGGGGTTTTGTGTACAGGATGTTCGCGACCAAAGATCGCCGGAAGTTCGTTCTCTTTGGCGGCTTCGGCTGCGGTGCGGTTGGCGCCCATGGTCCAAGTGACCATGTTGGCCATGAAAGTGTACAGGGCTCCGATGCCGAGGATGATCACCAGGGCATTACCGATGGTGGTTCCGCCCAGCAGAATCTGCAAGGTATCGACGATACCGGAAACCAGTCCCAGATCCTCGAGAGGAAGGGCCATTAAAATTCCCACGGTACCCAGGATGTAGAAAACGGCAATGAGGATACCTGAAATGATGATGGCGCGCGGGACGTCCTTGCCCGGATTCTTCATTTCACCCGATGCACCGGACATCAATTCGAAGCCCATGAAGTTGTAAACGATCACCGGCAAAAAGGCCAGACCGGCCCCCCACGAGGGGAGGAGATTGGGCAGGGAGAGATCGTTCGCCACACCGTTTTTTCCAGCGTAGATGAATGCGCCCACGCCGATAACGACCATGATGAGGGCTTTGAGGATGGCGCCGATATTGGGGATCCATTTGCCGATATCCATCTTGATTGAGCCGATCCCGACGGTGACCCAGGTCATGATGACGCCGATGAGGATTTGCGTCCACAGACTCATTTCGGGGAAGAACAACTGGGCAAACATACCAGCAAAGAGAATGTATACGGATGGCATCCACAGGGCAACGTTGATCCAGTAAAGCCAGGTGGTACGGGCAGCCCATTTTTCACCGAAGGCGTTCTTGATCCAGATATACAGACCGCCCTGTTCGGGGTAGGTGGTGCCCAACTCGGCGGTGATCAAACCATAGGGGATGAAGAAAAGCACCAGGGTGATCAGCCACCACGAAATTGAGGATGGACCAATGGCAGCGGAGGGTGCCAGGGTATCGATCACCAGAATGGCGCAGACCGTAAACAAGGTCATGTCGAGGCTGCGCAGGACTTTTTTAAATCCTTTTCCGCTTTCTTTTACAGCAGGGGTAGATACTGTCATTTTATCTCCTTTAATATTCCTGTAAATTGCAGATGTTTAAAATCTGCTCTCCAAAAAATCCACGATCTGCCCGGCGTGTACCATTTTTTGTTCAGGAGCGGCACGTTTGAGGCGCGGATAAACCAGCCACACCAACAAGCCTTTTTCAGTATGCAGGCGGTTTTCCGCCTGGTCGAAGATCACAGATTGCGGCGAGTCCATCACTTCGTCGGTGGCTTCCACGCCGCGTGAAGCGGGCAGGCAGTGCATGAACTTGCAGTGCGCCGGAGCCTTTTTCAACAGGTCCATGTTGACCTGGTACTTGGGCATGAAGGCGGCCCGCCGTTCGGGAATTTCAGCTTCCTGTCCAACCCACCACCACAGATCGGTGTAGATGAAATCCGCGTCTTTGACGGCATCCACAGGATCGTCGGTCACACGCACCGTTCCGCCTGAAACGCGGCAATTCTCCTGCGCCCAATCGAGCCATTGCTTGGGAGCCTGGTATTTTTTGGGGGCAGCGTGGGTGAAGTTCATTCCCAGCCGGGTACAGATCAGCATCAAGGAACTCAACACGTTGGTGGCATCACCGATGAAAGTAACATTGAGGTCTTCCAATTTTTTGCCGGGCTGGGCATGTTCGATCATGGTCAGTACGTCGCAAACCACCTGGGTGGGATGGTTGTAATCGGTCAAACCGTTGATGACGGGGACGGTGGAGTGTTTGGCCAGTTCGGTTATGGTTTCGTGCTTGAGCGTACGCGCCATGATCACATCCACGTAGCGCGAAATGACCTTGGAGGTATCGGAAAGCGATTCGCGAACTCCCAGGTGGATCTCGCCCGGTTTGAGATAGAGGGCGTGTCCGCCCAGTTCGGCCATGCCGACTTCAAACGAGATGCGGGTGCGCGTGGAGGGTTCTTCAAAGATCATGGCGAGAGAAGCCCCTTCGAGCAGCTTGGGGGTGGCGCCCTGTTTATCGGCGCGCTTGATCTTGCGGATCAACTCGATCAGATCCAGCAATTCCTCCTTTGAAAAATCTTGTGTATCGATAAAATGTTTTGGTTCCATACCATACTCCTTCCGGAATTTTGATTTTTCTTAAAAAAATACCCGGCTCAGACCGGATATTTAATACTCATCTTCCTGTTCCTCGATACTAAAATCTTCCTCCATTGGCATCCACTCGTCGATATTTCGGAGGATGCGCGGTACAAGGGAGTAACTGCGGATTTGCACTCCCTCGATCATCGGGAGTCTCTTTCGCAGGAACTCGCGCATTTTTTCGGTGGATTTAAAGCGGCACTCAAGTGAGAGATCCTTGGTGCCCTCACCATAGGCAATATAGGAAATTTCAGGAATAGTCAGGAACTGAGCGATGACTTCCTCTTCCTTGTCTTCATCGACTTCCAGGAAGATGTCCACAGCGGTCATGTAACCGAACGCTTCCGGATCTATGATGGCTGTAAGGCGCACCGCGCCCAATCGGACCAGGCGATCAATGCGCTTGCGGATGGTGCGCTCGTTGGCGTTCAGGTCCCTGGCAATTTCGGAGGCAGCCTTGCGGGAATCCTTATGCAGCGCCTTGATAATTTGGTGGTCCAACGTGTCGAAGGGTTTGATCATGTTAGTTCCGATTCGGTATTATTATTTTCCTAATCGGTATGATTATAGCACGAAATCGGACTAATTTCAACCCCCGCAAATCGTCCTTTGCCCATCAGTAAATATACTGAATTGAGGTACATGGAAGAAATTTTGACTCATTAAGCAACAAGCCGCGGCATGCCGCGGCTTGTGATCATATTCCGAATCCGACCAACGCCGACCGTTTTTCCTTCCCAAAAAGCACCGGGAAGAATACCAGCACCAGCAGCATCACCCCTCCAAAGATGAGAAAGGTGACCGGGTAACCGGACGCCTTGGCCACTCCGCCGCCGATTCCCAGCCCGATGCCCTGCCCGACGTTGGTGACCGCCATGAGGATCGAGAACATGGAGGCCGCAATGGCGGGTTGAGTGTATTTCATGGCCAGTGCAAAGTAGATGGCTTGCGAAAGCCCATAGGCAATGCCAAAGAAAATGGTGACGACCCACATCATCGGCAGTGAATTCACCGCTGCTAGGAGCATCATCGCTGGGACAACCAGGAGTACCGAGAGGGCGAGTGCTTTTTTATTGCCCAGCTTGTCCATCACACGACCGCCGGCCAAAGCACCAGCCACACAACCGATGCCCCAAACGGTAGTGATCAACCCCGCCGTACTCAGGTCGATTCCCAATTTTTGAGAAAAGGATGGGTTGACCAGCTGGTTTGCGCCCACGATCACCAGGAAAACGATCAACCCCACCCCGGCGGCGGCCAGCACGCGGGAATTTTTGAACGCTCCAAAGGCTGCCCAGTTGAAGCGCAATCCTGGGGTGCGTTCGATCTCCCTGATGAAGAACAGGAAAGGCACCGGTATCAACGTCAGCGCCGCCAGGAAGTAAAAGACAGCCGGCCACGAGACATGCTGGGCGATGAACCCTGCCAGCGAGGCTGCCACGATCACCCCCACCGAACGCCCGCCCACCATGAACCCCTGCAGAATCCCTTTTTCGTTCTCCGGGGTGGTATCCAGCGCCAGGCCGTCGGTACAGGTATCGTAAAAAGCCATGCCAAGCTGCAGGAGGAATGCCAACCCCACAAAGGTCCAGTAGGATTTACCGGGGTTGATGTTGGCAACCGCGATCAGGCAGAGGAATTGCACCATCAGACCGATAAAGATATAAGGCTTGCGGTGGCCAAGCCCCAACAGGTTGAAACGGTCGCTGAGGATGCCAAAGAGAATCTTGATCACAAACGGGATCAGGGCAATGGTCGAGAATATGCCCACATCCGCCATGTCCAGGCCATTGGCAAGCATGTACAGCGCGTTAAGGGAAGCAAAATAACCCAGGATGGTACCCTGGGTGAAATACAACAGTGCAAACATCGAAAAACGCAGTGTTTTACTTTGACCGTTCATGATCCATCCTCAACCATATCTATAAAATGAATTAATATAGATAATTATACATAAGGCAGAAAAACATCCTCATTGGAGCAAACACGATGTTCAATCTCTCAGAAAAAACCATCCTAGTCACCGGTGCCACCTCCGGGATCGGATTCCGCGCGTGCATGGAACTTGCGCGGCAGGGCGCGTTCGTGATCGGTACCGGTAGGGATGAACAACGCTGCGAGAACGCCCGCCAGAGCATCCTCCAGGAAATTCCGCAGGCAAAATTGGCGTTCCTTGTGGGAGACCTCTCATCGCAAAACCAAACCAAAAGGCTGGCGGAAGAATCCTTGCAATTGATCCGAGAAACTGGAAAGGGAAGGCTGGACGTGCTTGTCAACAACGCCGGTGTCTTTTCTGCGAGGAAACGATTTTCTGAAGACGGCATCGAGCTGACCTTCGCGGTGAATCACATTGCGCCTTTCCTGCTCACGCATTGTCTTCTACCGGCGTTGAATGCATCCGACGATGCGAGGGTGCTCACAGTCAGTTCCGACTCGCACTACAACACCCGGTTCGATCCGCGCCGCGCCAGCCATCCGGGCATTTACCTGCATATCTGGGCGTACAAGGTTTCCAAGTTATCCAATGTGCTGTTCACCGTGGAGTTCAACCGCCGCAATTCGTATCAAGGGCTACGCGCTTTTGCTGTCGACCCGGGATTGGTCAACACGGAGATCGGCGCGAAGCAAAATGAAGGATTGGTCAGTTTCGTGTGGCGCATTCGCCAGAACCAGGGTCAGAACCCGGAGGTACCCGTGCGCACCATCACTCACCTGGCTTCCGCTGAATTGGGCCAACAGCGGCTTGTTCCCTACTGGAAGAACAGCCAACCCAAGGCTCCCAGCCGGGCAGCCCTCGACCCCAACCTGGCGCGCCGCTTGTGGGAGGAATCCTGCCGGCTGTGCGGCATAGAGGACTACTTTTCCCAATCGATCGCGCTTGGTTAATTCCTGTTTTTCCTGTTATCCCAGTTTTACACAGCGCATGGAAATCGAACCCATCATGACGCGCTCATTATAAAATTCGACTGTTTCCCCCGGTTGACTGGCTCCCAGTACATAGAGCAGCGGCAAATAATGCTCGGCCGAATTGACCGAAAGGGCGGCCGCCTTGCCGTGGCGCTCGTAATGGATCACCTCATCATGCTCTCCGTGCGCGATCCAATTCTTTAGCAAGGAATCGTATTCCTCAGCCCAATTGTAGTTTTTCTCGTCGAATGACAGCAGGCGCAGGTTGTGCACCATATTCCCGCTGCCCAATATGAGGATGCCTTCATCCCGCAGGGGCAATAATTCTCTGCCGAGCGCATAATGGAATTCCGCGGCCTGTTGGCGGTTCAAGCTCAACTGTACAACAGGAACATGCGCCCGGGGATACATGCGGCACAACACCGACCAGGTTCCGTGATCGAGACCCCATTCAAGATCATCACGCACCTCGATGGAGCGCAGGGAGCTTTTAACCAGATCGACCAGTTCGAGCGAACCCGGCGCAGAATAACGCATTTCGTACAACTCCGGGGGAAAACCGTAAAAATCATGAATGGTGCGCGGCTGAAGCATGGCAGTTACGAATGTACCCTGCGTTTCCCAGTGCGCGGAGATGCTTAAGATTGCCCTGGGAGCAGGCAATAGATTTCCCATCTGCGCCCAGGTTCGACTATATTCATTGTCTTCAATGGCGTTCATCGGGCTGCCGTGACCGACAAATAACACGGGCATTCTATTCACGGTGTCCATCAGGTTCTCCTTATCAAGCTACCACTAACAATTCCGAATTCCGATTCCCAATATGAAACAGGTGCATTCCCAGGATATTGTTCCGGAGAGCAGATCACTTTCTGCGCACGGAAAGTACCGCTATCTTGGTGGGATGATTGAAGGGTACGGGGTCCGTTGGCGGAATTAAAACTTTCGTCTCCTCATATCCGGTAAAATCCTGCGGGACATCGATGCGCTCCACCAACGTCAGGTAACCGCCTTTTCCCAGTTCCTCAAGTGATGCAATGAACTCGCGCCCGCTAAGGAACAGAGCGTTATTGACCACCACCAGGTGCCCACCGTCGCGGATGAGGGGGCGCACTTTATTGATGAGCCGCGCGCTTTCCACCGCCTGGTCGACCCGACCTTTTTCCGTGATCGAGAAGTACGGCGGATCGAGGATGACAAGATCGAACAACTCGCGGCGCTGCTTCAACTGTCCCGCCGCCACAAAAAAATCCACCGCCTTGCACGACATTTTGGAAAGGTCCAGGTGGTTGGCGGCTGCGGAACACTGCGCCAACTGCAGAAACTTGCCGCTGCGGTCGATCTGCAGCACGCGCCTGGCCCCCCCTGCCAGCGCCGCCACCCCCAGGCTGCCGGTGTACGCGAAAGTATTCAACACATCACGACCTTCTGCATTGCGTTTGATCCAATCGCGCAGGCTGCGCGTGTCGAGGTAAAAACCGGCGTCCTGGTTCATGAGCAGGTCCACGCAGTATTCGATGCCGTTCTCTGTGATGCGCTGTGCGGGGTTCTCCCCGAAGATGACGCTCCCGCGCTTCGATGCAGCATCCTCCTGCGAACGCCGTTTGGCGATCACGCAATCGATCCATGACAGCGCCCGGGTATAAAAATCACACGCCGATTGCGCCAGGGCAGCCGCTTCAGCGCCGGTGACCTTGTGCACGAAGAGGACGAGCGTTCTGCCATATAGATCAACCACCAGTGAGGGAAATCCCTCGCTGAAGCCGTTGAAAAGCCGATACGCTCCACAATGAGGTTCCTGCCCGATAAGGGGCAGCCGGTGCTGCAACGTGCTTTCAAGCAGTTGCGGTAACGTTTCTTCCCATTCATAATGCATGCATAAATTGTAACCCAACCGGTTTGAAGAAATATCATAAACCCTGTAAATTGCCATACAATATGCATATGAGAAAATTGGGGTTCGTGCTGGTTCTGCTGGTTTTCAGCCTGCTCTGCGGCTGCGGTTGGAGACCCGGAGCCATTTTTGCCACTCCCACCGTGGAATTTACTCCTTCTGCCCACCCCTCACCGACCCCATTCCTCCCCACTTTTACACCCATCCCTGAGACGGCAACGCCCAAACCTGCCCTGATCCTGAAGAAAGGTCCGTACCTGTTATTTAGCGGATCGCCGGATGGAATGACGATCATCTGGCAAGGGGATACCAGGGAGGACTATACCTTCGAGTGGGGAACGGATGAACTGTATTTGGAAGGGTCATCGCTGCCCACGGGGGATCCGATTTCAGCCCTTTACCAGGTCAGACTTTCCGGTTTGATACCGGGAACGAGATATTATTATAAAGTATCGACCGCGCAGGCGGAGGTCCGCGGGTCATTCGTTACTCCTCCGCTGGGAGGCGATTCACTGACCTTTTTTGCCTACGGAGACACCCGCTCAGGACCTGAAATTCACGACCAAATTTCTGCCAGCATTCTTCAGCAGATCGCCCTCGATCCCTCCGCGCAGACCTTCGTGATATCCACCGGCGACCTGATGGATACCGCCAACGAGGAAAGCCTGCAGGAAAACGAGTTTGCAGCTGATCAACCCAATATTCGCGCATCCATGGCCGTTCTACCGGTGGTGAACATCATGGGCAATCACGACGGTACAAAATTATTCAAGCAGTACTTTCCATATCCATATACTTCCACATACGATTGGTCGTTCGATTATGGACCGGCGCATTTTGTTGTCATCGACCAGTATATCGACCTGGTACAGGGGTCAGAGCGCTGGTTTTGGCTGAAGAACGACCTTTCGACAACGCAAAAACGATGGAAGTTCATCCTGCTGCACGAGCCCGGCTGGTCTGCCGGCCACCATGAAAATAATTTGACCGTTCAAAAGGTAATCCAGCCATTGGCGGTCGCTTACGGAGTGCAGGTGATCATCGCCGGTCACAACCATTATTACGCCCGCGCTGAAGTGGACGGCGTCACCCACATCACCACCGGCGGCGGAGGCGCTCCGCTCTACGATCCCGAACGCGGCTGGCCGAAAGTTGAGAGCAAGATCAAAGCCTTCCATTACATC
>DAOUGM010000123.1:0-2007 GCA_034428895.1 Anaerolineaceae bacterium | reverse complement strand
ATCATCACCGCGATCTTTCTCTGGTTCCGGTCTATCAGCAGGTCGTCGAGATTTTTCTGGTGTTCACCTTCCCAGGCGATCAGGCGCAAGGGATACTCCGCCGCAACGTTCCCGATCACTTCATCGAACATTCCTGCGTCCAGCAGTTGCGGGATGATGCCCCGCCCGCTCTGCTCCGCCGCTTCCCTCAGGATCATTTTCCAACGCGGGTACTTGGAGATCACATCGTTTTTTTTCTGGCTCAAGGAGCGGCTGGTGATCACCGGCAGAAAAGCAGCAGCCCCAACCTCCGTGCACTTTTGCAGCATCCATTCGAACTTATCGCGCTGCGTAACGCTCAAGATCATCAAGAGTTTTACCCGGGGTTCGGCTTTGCACAGTTCCCTGCTGACGATCCTTCCGCTGCACCCGCCTTCATCGATCTCCGCCAAGTCAGTTTGCATCTCGTACCCGGAGTTATCCAGAACGATCACGCGCTCCCCTGTTTTCAATCGCAGCACGCGGCTGATTTGCCTGGACACGCTGGCTGAAAAGCGGACCTCATTATTCTGAATTTCTTCCGGCAGGACAAAAAAACGATGCATTTCAACTCCGATTTACTGCTTTCCTCGATTATACTAGGGACGGAAAAATCACATGGTTCAGGATTTGTAAATGTCGACCAAAGAAAAACGCACATTCAAATACTTCGATCTGGTCATGGCGCTCTTTGTCACTGTCCTTATTATCAGCAATATCGCCTCCTCGGCCAAGATCATCGATTGGGGTGTCTCCATTTTCACCATTCCTCTGGCCTTCGACGCTGGAACGATCCTCTTTCCCGTCAGCTATATCTTTGGAGACGTTCTGACCGAGGTTTACGGTTTTAAACGTTCACGCCGGGTTATCTGGACCGGTTTCGCCTGTCTCGCCCTTTCTGCGCTCATCCTGTGGCTGGTGCGCCTGATGCCCGGCGAAGCCACCTGGGAATCTTATGCCGGACAGGAAGCATACAATGCCATATTGGGAGGAATGATCTCGGGTGGCATTGTGGCTGCCAGCTTGATAGCCTATCTGGCAGGCGAGTTTTTAAACTCGGTCGTCCTGGCAAAAATGAAGGTCGCCACGCAGGGCAGATGGCTATGGATGCGCACCATTGGCAGCACCCTGGTGGGAGAAGCCGTAGATTCGCTCATTTTCATTGGTATTGCTTCCCTGGCGGGTGTATTTCCATGGAGCCTGTTCTGGACTCTGGTACTCACCAACTATATTTTCAAATGCTCCATCGAAATCCTCATGACCCCTGCCACCTACTGGGTGGTGAGCAAACTGAAACACTCCGAGAACGAAGATTATTACGATCGGGATACGAAGTTCAATATCCTGCCAAATGCAAAATAACGGGGAATAGGTTACTCGGTTCTTCCTGCAATGACCACGCAATATTCGCCGCGCAGTGGTTCTTTTTGAAGTTCGTTGATGATTTCTGAAAGTGCGCCGCGGTAAACCGTCTCGAATTTCTTGGTCAGATCGTTGGCGACTGCGCTTTTGCGGTCGCCGTAAACTTCAATTGCATCCCGCATAAAATCGATCAGCCGGTAGGGACTTTCGTAGAATACCAGTGTGTGCGGTGAAAGCTGGTCGACTTCCAACCAGCGTTTGCGCGCACCACTCTTGCGCGGTGGAAATCCGCGGAAGGTGAAACTATGCACCGGCAGACCGGAAAGCACCAGCGCCATGATCAGCGCCGTCGGTCCCGGAATTGCAGAGATCGGGATGTCGTTCTCCAGCGCGCTGCGCACGAGGATGAATCCCGGGTCCGAGATCGAGGGTGTGCCCGCATCCGTCACCAGCGCCACGGTTTTGCCGAGTGCGAGTACTTCCATTACTTTCGGCAGTGCTCGTTCTTCGTTGTCTTCCCTGAAGGATATTTGAGGTTTTTTGATCCCAAAATGCGTCAGCAGGAACCCGGTTTTGCGGGTGTCCTCGCTGACCACCACGTCCGCTGATTCAAGCGTAGCCAATGCA
>DAOUGM010000122.1:0-1927 GCA_034428895.1 Anaerolineaceae bacterium | reverse complement strand
TTCCTTCAATGGGCTGGTAGGGAGTGAGGGTCAGCCGGGGCGTGGGCGGGGAAGCGGGCAGCGGTGTGTTCGTGGAGGTCGAAAGTTCCGGGACTGCGGATGCAGGAGAGGAAGGAATGGGCAGCGGCGTTGCCTGCGGCAGCCTGGCGGCGCACCCCGAAACCAGGGCGGATAAAAGGATGATCGTCATCCAGACAAGCCGTGATTTGCGCATTTGTTACCTCGTAAAAAGTTACAGCACATGCCTCGATCCAAATGACAATGGATCGGAGAGAATCTTCAATCTCAGTTGAGGGGCAGCAGGTGAAGTTCCAATTCCGCCTCGGAGGCGTCCGGCAGGGTGATCAACGAAGGTTCCGGGAATTTACCGATCAGGCTGCAATTTCGATCCACAGCGCTGCTCTCGCATCCGTATGCCGCGAGGGCAAGGGTCCATTCACCGCGGGTGCCTTCCGGCAGATAAATGTAAAAGCGCCCGGTCACGTCGGTTCTCCCGACGTCCTGCATGGAGGTGGTGTCATCCCCTTTGGGCTGGATCATAAGCGAGAGATCGGAGGCCGGGGAACCGTTCGTGCCGAACACGCGACCGCGGATGATAACCACGCGGTCCGGCGTGACCTCGGGGGCGTCGTAGAAATTACCATCCAGTTCGATGCCTTCCATCTTCATCCAGCCGGTGAAACCGTCTGTGGTTTGGGCGTAAAACCAATTATTCCCCGGCGCGCGCCCCAAAAGTGAAATCGTCTGATCCACCGGATATTGCCTGACGGTTTCAAAAAGAAAGCCAGGTCCGCGGCGCAGGCGCATGGCGTCGAACAGGATGCTGCCTGAGATCGGTTGGTAGGGAGTGGGCGTGGGATGCGGGGTGGGGGTGGCGCTGGGGAGGGGGGTATGGGTGGGGGTGACGGGTTCGGTGGTGATCGGCGGTGGGTAAGTGGGGGTGGCGCTGGCAGCCTGAGGGCTGAGCATGCCACAGCCTGCCAGTAAGGCGGATGCCAGAAGAATGCAGAAACCTGAAATTATTTTTTTCATTTGATCTTTCCTAAATGTGCAGGAATATCCATATATAGCCATAGACGCTTGAACGCTGATCGAGGTTCCCTGCCGGAGATCACCATTGCATGAATATTATATGGCGGCAGACGATTGATCCATATCCAGAAAATACCCATATTTGATCCTTGACACACCGCGACGGGTGGTGTATAGTTCGCCGTCGAACTAAATTATTTTGGAGTCGTTTTATGAATGTACCCGATCATTGCGGCGGCCTGCACTCGGAACAAAAACATGAACAATGGCTGCAGCACTTGAAAGAAATGTCCGGCGGACAGGATACGCGCGGCATCGAGATCACCAGCACGATCCGCATGCTAAGCCGCTTCATCGACACGGCCGTCAACCAGGCAACCGACTTTGGGGAATTATCCGGTCCCCGACTGAGCATTCTGCTGCGCCTGATGGGGGAGGAATCCCGCGGCAACCACTCCGGCATCAACCCCACGCGCATCAGCCACTACCAGGATGTGCGCAAGAACACTGTCACCTCCCTGTTAAAAGGGTTGGAAGACCAAGGGCTGATCGAACGTTCGCCCGACCCGCAGGACCGGCGCGGATTTCTCATCCGCATCACACCCGCCGGGCGCGAACTGGTGAGAACCACCGCCCCCGCGCGTTTTGAATGCATGAACCGGATCGTCTCCGGCTTGTCCGGTGATGAGCGCGACCAGTTGATCCAATTACTCGCCAAACTGAGAAACACCCTTATGCAGAGGGTTCACAATCCTGTAGATGAACAACCGCAATCGTAGAGGAGTTCCAGGCAGATGCTTCGATTAATCCGATATTTAAAACCTTATCTTTTATCCGTGATTGTGATCATCGGGCTGCTTTTCGTCCAGGCGATGGCCGACCTGAAATTGCCCAA
>DAOUGM010000121.1:0-4878 GCA_034428895.1 Anaerolineaceae bacterium | reverse complement strand
CTCTTTTTGGGTGGCCGAATATGCGTGTGCCAGGTCAACCGCCCAACTGAAGCGGGCGGGTTCCCAGACGAGCTTGATGTCGATATTATTGATAGAGTTAGTGTATTCGGTCCAGTGATTCAACTGGTGCAGCGGCGGATTGAGGCTCAGGGGAATGGGAATTCCGCCGAAGGGGCGAAAGCTGCCTGTTTTTGCGAGGTGTGTCGATAACTGGAATAATGACCATGTTCTTTGTGCACTTGCCACTTTCCAATTCGATGCAAACAAATCCAGGCAGGGTTTCCGATCTGGAGGGAAGTTGATTGGGGGATAACCTTCGAGAGGGGTACGGCTTCGAATTTTGCCCGTGCGCATTTGATATTGGTAGATTCCATACGAGAGGATATCGGAAAGACCGATTTCCTTGACCAAGAGGTAGAGTTCCCTTAATTTATTCAAACGTCACCAATGGCTGTCAATCAGATGGCAGTTTCTTTACCGGTACGCAACGCTTCCACTGCACCGAAACTCGCCTTGGCGGTACTGATCAATTGCTCGTACGGGATGGGCGCAGGTCCGCCGTGCTCAACCGCGTTCACGAATCCAGCCCAGGCGGAAGCGTGGCCTTTGTCTTGCTTGAACCTTGAGTGAAGGGTCTCTTTCTTTGTTTCCGTCACCATCTCAAGGGAGCGGAAATCGTTGAGGATCGCGATCTTACCACCGCAAAAGACCTCCACGTTTTCCTTGGCGAAGTTTTTATTGCCGTTGGCCAGATAGATCAGGGTGCCGATGGAACCGTCGCCGTATTTAAAGGTCAGCACAACATTATCCTGTTTGTATTTTCCGATGTCCTCCAGGGCGGCAGCGGTCACCGAGACGGGGGATAAACCGATCAAATAGGTTAGAAAGTCGATGAAGTGGCAACCTTCGCCAACAATTCTGCCGCCGCCCTGCAGCGGATCGTGCAGCCAGTGTGTCAACGGCAGGAAGCCGGCATTCACGCGGTAATGGACCGACATGGGTTCAGTGCGGCCATGGAAGAAATCTCTAAACTGCAGCGCCAAGGGGGCAAAACGGCGGTTGAAGCCCACCGTCAGCAGCGGAGAGTCGGGCAGCATGATCTGCTGCTCGATCTCCTTCAACTCTTCGAGATTTAAGGCCAGCGGTTTTTCACAATACACGGCTTTTTTATTTTGTAAAGCGGTGACCACCTGGCGGGCGTGCAGGTTGTGACGGGTCAGGATGGCTAGCGCATTGATCGCGGGATCTTGAAGGACTTCGTCCTCCGATGACGAGGAGTATTTGAAACCGAACTTATCTGCGGCATGTTTGGCGCTCAGCCCCGACGAGGTGGCGATGCCTGCCAGTCCGGTATTGGCGGATTTCTTCATGATAGGCAGGAAAACAGCCTGTGCATAGTTGCCGGCACCCAGTACCCCCACCTGCAGATCATGCACCGGTTGAAATTCCCTTGCCGGGATGGAGATCCTCCGCTCCAACTTACCAGCGGCAGCTTTCTGCGGGTAGGTGAGGAGTACCCCCAGGAAGGACTGGTTGGTCTTGCCTGTGATCAGATCATACGCCGCTGCAGCCTCTTCGATGGGAAAGCGATGCGTGATCAAGGGCTTGACGTCCACTTTGCCGGAATGCAGCAAATCGACAAAAGATTCGAGGTTTCTGCCTTCCGTCCATCTCACGTACCCCAGCGGATAATCCAGACCTTTTTCTTCGTATTGCGGATCGTACCTGCCCGGACCGTACGAGCGTGAGACTTTGAATTCCAGTTCTTTTTCATAATAAATTTTGCGCGGAATATCGAATCCCACGGCACCGATCGCGACCACCGTCGCGCGGTCGCGGGCGATCTCACCGGCAAGTTCGACCGGATCGTTGGAATGCGTATCCGCGCAGATCAAAACATGGTCGAAACCGCGCCCGCGGGTGAACCCCGGCACCAGGTCGGTGCAGCCTTCGCGTATGGAGGCTTCGATCCCCAAGGATTTTGCCAGGTCGACGCGCTCTTTTGAAACGTCAATGCCAAAAACGCTGCAGCCGGCTGCCCTTACGATTTGAACCGTAAGCAGCCCCAGCAGACCCAGACCAATGACACAGACGGTTTCACCGATCTGCGCTTCTGCCAGGCGGAAACCCTGCATGGCAATGGCTCCCAGGGTGGTGAAGGCAGCGGATTCAAAATCGACCTCGTCCGGGAGACGAACCAACAGGTTGCGGGGTATTACCCCGTACTCGGCATGCACGGCATAATTTCCGCCGGCGCAGGCAACCCGTTCACCGGGGGCGAATCCTTTCAGGTCTTCACTGACTTCAATGATCGTACCGGCAGAGGAATAACCCAAAACCATGGGCTGGTCGAGCTTGTTGAACGCCGCTTCGAGGGTGGTTATCACTCCCTCGCGCCGGGCTTTCGAGATGACCTGTCGGACAAGATCCGGCCGGGAAGCTGCCTTGCCCAGAAGATTCTTTTCGGCAAACTCCACCACCATGCGTTCCGTTCCGGCAGAGACCAGCGATGCAGCTGTCTGCACCAGCGCGGAATTGCGTTTCAAGGCAGGAATGGGTACATCTTCCACGACGGTTTTACCATTTTTCATGTGCTGAAGGACTTGTTTCATGGGATCACCTCTACCAGATTATATTATATCCTTCACCTGGTTGAATAATGGTGAATGGGTATGTGTTTGCAGACGGTCTGATGACCTGGCACGAAACATGCACCTTGATTCGTGATACCTTTTAGTCCGGTTTGGAGGAAGAATGATTCGAAAAATCCTTTGGATGTTCATCTTGCTGATCATGACAGCCTGCACGATTCTCTATACCGACGGAGGCGACATCTTCTTCGATGATCCGACGCCCACACCCGCCATCTGCGAGAACTGTACGCTCGAACCCACATCCATTGCTACCGAGGAACCCACCCAGGATGTCGAACCCAGCGCAACCATGATCCCGGCTACCGTGGAACCGACTTCGACAATCCCTCCAACCCAAACGTTACCGGCTACTTCCACCGCAGCGCCGACCTTCACCAGCACGGCAATACCCCCGACGGCCACAAAAACCGCGGTACCGCCCACCGCCACCAGTACGGCAATTCCACCGACCCCGACCAGTACGACGATTGCCGAAGTCTATGTCGTACAGCCAGCCACTCCAGTGTTCATGGAGAACTTCGTCCACACCACCGAAGGCTGCGCCTGGCAGGGTGTGGCGGGTCAGGTTTTCGATGCCGCCGGCAAGCCGGTGACCAACCTGATCATCAAAGTCTCAGGCAAATGGAATGGAAAAGATGTTTCACTGGTTGGAATCACCGGCATGGTGAGCGGATTACCGTATGGACCGGGTAGCTATGAGATCATCCTGGGAAACCAGGCGCTGAATACGGTCGATCAACTCCAGATCCAGGTATTCAAAGCCGATCAGACTCCTCTGACCAACCCCTTGTCTTTCAGCACCTCCGCTGATTGCGGCAAGAACCTGGTGATGATCAATTTCAAGGCAAAATAAACTATCGATCCACTCACGACCCGGACAGCATGATCACTCCGGGTCGTTTTCTTTGCGTGTATAATTTAGCCAATGACAGAAAATCCAGTTCATGATGCAGGTGATTTCTATCCTTCCGAATTGATGCGCCGGATGATGAATTGGTGGTGGCTCGTGGTTGTGATGGTCATCGCCGGGGGTGCGCTGGGATGGCTGCTCTCGCGTATTCAAAGACCGTTATATGAATCCACTTCAGTGATCACCACAGCCATCAATTTTGCTTATTCCGGCAAATTGGATGATTATGAAGAGGACATGTTGATCACAGCAGTGGGGGATGTGATCGGCTCAACGAAGGTGTTAACCAGCGTGGTGGAGGATGCCGCTTCCGCTGGAATCGATCTGGATGAAGCATCCATTGTAGATGGACTGACGAAATCGCGGCAGGGGTTCCGCTGGGAACTGAGCAGCCGTTTTCACGACCCATACCTGGCGCAGCAAATCAACCGGGTCTGGCTGGCAGCAGCAATGAAGGGGCTGGAAGAACTGAGGCTGACCGGCATCCGGGGATTGGACGAGCTGGCGTATCAACACGCCATTGAATCCTGCTTCAGCCAGGCTGTGGTTGTGGAACCCTCTTCAGCCTATTGCGATGCCGAGAACCTTCAACAACTTCAAGCGGATATCGCGAATGGAACAGCAAGCGATGGTGAAAAATCACTCCTCACCAGGCTGCTGATCTCGCGGGTGAGTTTTGAAGTTACGCAAGAACCTGGCTTTTCCGAGAAGCCAGTCCGCCTTCGCGCAAACTTGACAACGCTGGCGGGCTGTGCTGCGGGTTTGTTGGCTTCGATCATTCTCTTTCTACTGGGTTACCCAAAAACTCACCAGCAGGGAAGCTGAAGTGGTCTCAGGGATCTGGAAAAAACTGGTTTGGATCTTGTGGGTGTTGGCGGTCGCGGCGCTGCCGCTTACCAGTTTCCCGCTGGTCGCAATACTCACCGGGTCCAGTTCAGTAGCTCCAGGATCCTTATTATTCGTGATCCCTCTCGCATTGCTCGCCTTTCCCTTTGTAATCTTCCGAAAAAAAGCTTTGCCGTTCCAGATGAAACCTGTACTGGCGTTCTTCCTGTATGCCTTCATTACAATTGCGCTGGCTTTCTTTCGCCAAATTCCTGATTACAAGGAACAATCCATCACCGCGGCTGCCATTGAAGGTGCGGCGACGCTGGGTTTGGGATTGCTGTTTTACCTGGTCTTTGTCAGCCTGCCTGATTCCAAAAAAAAGATCGATGCCACCCTGCGCATCCTCAACTGGTCCGGGTTGGCGGTGATCCTCTGGTCGATCCTGCAGATTCTCATCACCCCGCAGGCGAAATTCCCTTTTGATAT
>DAOUGM010000120.1:0-9926 GCA_034428895.1 Anaerolineaceae bacterium | reverse complement strand
ATCATCATAGAAATCACCGTCCCATTCTTTTTGCTGGTCAATGTCCTTCCCGGCAGAGAATTCCCTCGAGGTTGTTAAAAAGGTCGGTCCATGTGTTCCAAAATAGTGGATATGGATGAACACCGGTTGATTGGATTGTTTCAATAAATCAAGCGTATTTTTAATTTTCACTTGATCATCATAACTTTGTGCCGAACCTTCAACCAGACCCTGCAAGTTGGCCATATTCTTGATATTAAAAATATGGCCGAAGCGATCCAGGATTCGCTGTGCCAATTCATATATCAAATGTGCTCGATCTGTTTCAACTTGACTGTTTAGTAGATAAAAAAGGCTGGATTTTGTATATGAGCGCCCATTTGCATAATCAAAACCATTGAGCAGATTCTCAGCATATGCATCCGCATAATATGCGAAGGTGTATTGAGCCGTGTAATAACCTAAAGATTGCAGGATTCCCGGCAAGTGCAAATATGAATCGGAACCCTTTAATATATCCGGAGGAAAAAGAACCCGCGTGCTGGCTGGATCTCTTCCCGTATAAATGGAAATAAGAGACCCCTCGGTCTTTCCGGAATTGGTGAAAGCATTTTCTGCCACAAGGGATGTTTTCATCAGTCCCTGGATTCCGGGGGTGGTATTTCGTTTATATCCATAAGCCGACATATGGGTGGCGTTCAATCCATCGGCGGTTATGAATACGATATTTGGCAGGTCTTTTTTTTCAATAACGTTTTGCATTCCCTGGGCTAGAGAAATGGCAGGATTGGACGCGTATGTGATCAATAGAAGAATCACATTGATCGCGAGAAGTGCTGGCATAAGCAAACGGTGCGAAATTCGATACCCAATCAGCTCATAGAATCCAATGACTTTTGGAGCAAAATTGAGATAGAAATATGCCAGCATGAAAACGAAGAGCAGTATGTAAATAAACCTGAAATTATGCGTCGTGGCAATCCCGATACCCAGCGCAGTATACGTAATATTGTCAATCTGGATTAGAAAAAGGGCGGCGCAAATTGCAGCAGGCAGGAACAGCGCGATGAGTTGCACAGGTCTTTGATGTCGGCGAATCAACGGCAGGCGGCTGATCAGCATGATTGCTAGAATAACCACCAATGCTGCAAGCGTGAACAATGAACTGGCAAAGAACAGCACGCCAATTTTTTCTAAAAATGGCAGCGAACTGTATATGGATGGTTTGGTGAAGATGAACAATTCCTCAAAGAATAGATATCCGGATACCGCCAGGTAGGTATAAAAAAGGATACCCGCCCAGGTGAAATTGCATTGATTAAATTCTTTGACTAATTGAGATGTTTTTTGAGCGAAACCTGCCTTGCGTTTATGCATTGAATATCTGCCTTGTCGATTAAATGTTGTGGTTCACGATTTCGAAGCATTACCATTTTTTTGAAAAAACCCTTACTTTCCCCGTTCACTCTGTTCGGCGGCCTTCAGTAATGCCTCCGCCAGGTCGCGCGCCTGGGCGCGCGTGAGGAACATATGGCTTTCGTCGTGCCGGAAGATCTTCTCATCCTCCTCGCAGGATTCCGTCACCTTAAGACAAATGTTGTCTTCCAGGTCTGAATCCTCACTGGAATAAAAAACTTCCACCTCCAGGCTCTCATCCAAAAGAAGGATCGGTTTCATCGAAACCTCCTAATGCAGGTTTTCTATATAGTATAGAAGGGATTTTCGCCAGGTGCAATGCCTGCATACCTCTTCCCCCAGGTTGAAGAATCGGACTATAATAATCACCACCCTTTTTCTTGGAGGAAACATGCACGGTATTTTATTTAAAATGACTTATCTCGATCCCAGTTCGGGCAGTTTGCTCGTGCAATTGCTTGCAGCCGGGTTATTGGGCAGCCTGGGCATCCTGGTAAAGATTTTCTGGGGACGCATCAAAGCCTTCTTCAAGGGTGAGAAATACGTTCCGCCCCAGCCGCCCACAGAAGAGGAAAAAATCGAGGAATGAAACAGGGATCCGAACGCATTGGCGCCTCATTCCGCGATCCCAGCGGTTTTATCTTTAAACGCGACGGCGTTCTATACCGGCAGGTGAATCAAAGGTACAGCGCCGCCTATGACAGGTTGATCTCCGGCGGGGTGTATGCGGCACTGACCCAGGCCGGCTTGCTGATCCCGCATGCCGAATGCGACGCAAAACCTGCCGACCCAACTATTGCATATAAAGTCCTTCAGCCGGAACCGGTTCCCTTCATCTCCTATCCCTACGAGTGGAGTTTTTCACAGCTCAAGGACGCGGCTTTGCTCACCTTGGCCGTCGCCCGTACCGCGTTGGAAAAAGGGATGATCCTCAAGGACGCGAGCGCGTACAACATCCAGTTCATCCACGGCAAGCCGCTGCTGATCGATACGCTGTCTTTTGATATTTATAAAGAGGGCAACCCCTGGGACGCCTACCGCCAGTTCTGCCAGCATTTTCTGGCTCCGCTGGCTTTGGCCGCCCTGGTGGATATCCGCCTGACGCAGCTCTTGCGTGTATACATCGACGGTGTGCCGCTCGATCTAGCCAGCAACCTGCTGCCGGGCAAGACCAAGATCGGCCTCTCCGGTTTGAGCATACACATTCACCTTCATGCAAAGGCGCAGCAGCAATACGCCGACAAGCCCTCTGCCGAAGCCGCCGCCGTGCGCCTGAGTAAAAGTGCGCTGCTCAACCTGTTCGACGGGCTGGAAAAAACGATCCAGCCGCTGAAATGGGAGCCCAAAGGGACGGAGTGGGGCAATTATTACAGCGCCACCAATTACACCGACGATTCCTTAAAAGGCAAGGGGCTGCTGGTGGGCAAGTTCATCGAACGCGCCGCACCGAAGACCGCCTGGGACCTGGGTGCCAACAACGGACTCTTCAGTCGCGAACTCTCGAAAAGGGGAGTGGTCACCACCGCCAGCGACATCGACCCCGCCGCGGTGGAACAGAACTACTTGGCGGTCAAATCCAACGGTGAGTCCAACCTGCTGCCGCTGGTGATCGACCTGACCAATCCCAGCCCGGCGCTCGGCTGGGCGCACCGCGAACGCGAGTCGCTGCTTCAGCGCGGACCGGTCGACCTGGTTATGGCGCTGGCGTTGATCCACCATCTGGCGATCTCCAACAACGTGCCGCTGCCTGTGGTAGCCGAGTTCATCGCTTCCGCCGCTGAATACGCCGTCGTGGAATTCGTTCCCAAGAGCGATTCACAGGTCAAACGCTTGCTCGCCACGCGCAAGGATATCTTTGACCAGTACACCATTGAAGGGTTCGAGACTGCCTTTTCCGGCTTTTTTGAAATCATTGAAAAAGCGCCCATCCCCGGCAGCGAGCGCACGTTGTACCTGTTCAAGAAACGTTGATGCATTAACACACGCATTCGATCCCTGGAGTACATCCAGGGATTTTTTGTCACCTCCTGCCCGGGATTGCGAGCGATCAGGGAGATCAAATCCAGGTTTGCGAGGCGGAGTGAGCAACCTCCCATGCCCGGTATGTTACAATGTCCACATGTATTCCATTCGTGAACTTTACCGCATCGGGCACGGACCCTCTGCCAGCCATACCATCGGACCGTCGCGGGCGGCTTCGATCTTTCGCGAGCATCACCCGCAGGCGGTGGCTTACCGCGTTCAACTGCAGGGTTCCCTCGCTTCCACCGGGCGCGGTCACATGACCGACCAGGCAATCGAGCAGACGTTGGCTCCGGTTCCCGTTACCATCGATTGGCAGCCCGATCTCTACCTGGGATTTCATCCCAACGGCATGCTCTTCCAGGCGCGGGATGACAAAGGGCAGGCGCTCGGGGAATGGCAGGTATTCAGCGTGGGCGGCGGAGAATTGTCCGAAGAAACCCGCTCCGGATGGCTGCCCCATCTGAAACCCGTCTACAGGTTGACCAGCATGAGCGACATCATCAGGTACTGCATCCAGCACGGACAGGCGTTGTGGGAATACGTTGAAGAATGCGAAGGCAGCGGCATCTGGGATTACCTGGCGCAGGTCTGGCAGGCGATGCAGGCCGCCATCGAGCGCGGATTAAAAACCGAGGGCATCCTGCCCGGCGGGTTGGGCCTGGCGCGCAAGGCATGGGTTTTTTATCGTAAAGTTTCGATCAGCGGTGAAAACTTTCTCAACGAGGGCATGCTGCCTGCCTATGCACTGGCAACCGCCGAGGAGAATGCCAGCGGCGGTTTGGTGGTGACGGCTCCGACCTGCGGCTCAAGCGGAACCTTGCCGGCGGTGCTGCGCTACATGCAGGAGAACATCCACTGCACCGACAAGTCCATTCTGCACGCGCTGGCGGCAGCCGGTTTGATCGGCGCGATCGTCAAACACAACGCCTCCATTTCCGGCGCGGAGGTGGGCTGTCAGGGAGAGGTGGGCGTGGCGTGCGCCATGGCGGCCGGTGCCGCGGCTCAATTGCTGGGTGGAACTCCACGCCAGGTGGAGTACGCCGCGGAAATGGGATTGGAGCATCACCTGGGTTTGACCTGCGATCCGGTCAACGGACTGGTGCAGATCCCGTGCATCGAGCGCAATGTGTTCGCTTCCACGCGTGCCATGAGCTGCACCCGTTATGCCTGCTCCACAGACGGCAGCCACCGCGTTTCCTTCGATGAAGTGGTGCGGGTGATGAAACAGACCGGGCATGATATTCCCAGCCTGTACCGCGAGACGGCGGGCGGCGGTCTGGCCAAGCATTATCGTTTTCCCCCGCGGCGAAAGCCGTTCAACTAAAATCGAACCAGGCGGCCTGCGGATCGCCCTGAGCCTCGTTAAAAAATACCGGGGCACGGCATGCCGTGCCCCGACGATTAATTTCTGAACCTGCGGTTATCAACAGTTGAGTTTGAAAGCCGGTCGGATATTGCCCACTGGAACGTGGCGCCAATTGTACTGCGGACGCGGCAGGTAAGGACCCAGTTCCCTGAGTTGGTTTTCATCCAGCGCACCCAGTTGACGCAGGACCTCGATCATGGCGGTGGAGCGTGCCCGCCCGCCGCCGTCGTGGGCTATGCGCGCAATACGCGGATCGCGGTCGCGCTGCGCAAGGTCGCCATCGGAAATTTTCATGGCAATGCCGCAGGCAGGGCTTCCAGCGCCGCAGACGCCTGGAAGAACAGCCACTGATTGGTAACCCTCCGCGCCGCCCTTGGTGAGGATGCCTCCGCGGCCGGTGGTCATCAAGTCGGTGTCGAAGCTTTCGGGTCCAGCCACCATGTCGGGGTTGGATGTCATGGCGCGGAAAATGCGCTGCAGCGCGTTGCGCCTGGGTTCGGGCAGCAGCGAAGGATCAGCCAGGCGCGCAAAGGCAAAGGCGGCTGCGCGCAAGGGAACGGCAAACACCGGCGCTGAACATCCATCGACGCCAACAATGGTCTGCTCAACCGGAACGCCGGTCATTTCGCTGAAGGCGCGCAGGATTTGCTGCTGCACGGGGTGAGCGGGGTCGATGTAGTTTTCCCTTGGGTATCCCTGCAGGATGGCCAGTGCCAGCATGCCGGTGTGTTTTCCTGAACAATTGTGGTGCAGCGTGGAATTCTCTTCATGGTTTATGAACATACGCTCCGCAGTTCTGACGTCGGAGGGGGAATGCAAACCGCAGAGAAGATCCTCAGGGCGGATTCCCAGCTTGTGCTGAATGCCTTCGATCACACTCACATGATCATCGGTGCCGTGATGTGAAGAGCACATCACGGCCAGCTCGCGATCGGTCAGGCCAAAATGCTCCATCCCACCCTGTTCGACGAGCGGCAGGACTTGCAGCGGCTTGGAGGATGAGCGCAGGTAAACCACGGCATCCACATCGCCCACGCCCGCCAGTAGTCTGCCTGATGGATCGCAGACGGCGATCGAGCCGTAATGGATGGATTCGACAAGCGAACCGCGGGTTACTTCGATGAGAGGGACGTGTTGGGGAAGGGGCATGCAGGAAATCCTTTTTACGAGTGATGACAACGCTCTGATTGTACCCCTTCTGCGAAATTCAATACACTTGAATGTGACCGGTGACGATGAATCTTTTGGAATATGAATCAAAAGACGGAGTAAAAAAATTACACCGTCCTTTGTGTTCCAGGCGAAAAATTCAATTTTCTACGTCAAAGCATCTGTAGAGAAAGGCGATTCACGTCGTTCATCGTCCTCTTCAAGCCGCTGCGCGCAGTCGCACTCTTCGCCCCTGCAGCAAACCTCGCAGCAAAAATTTCTGCGGTCGTAGATCACCGGAGCCCACAGGATCTCAACGCCGCACCCATCGCACCAGAGGGTATCATCGATCCGGACCATATCCCTCCTTCCTTCGAATTACCTGAGAAGAAAATGGAAAGGCTGGACGATGCACAAAACTGTGGATCACTTGCAGGGAAAAATTCCAAGCCTCTGTGATATATTGAATGTGTCAATTAAATTCAGTATAGATAGCCAGGGTGGGGAAGTCAAGTAGGCTGGACCAAACGCACGCCTGCGGGGAAGAATTCCATGAAACCTTCGCTCATCTTGAAGATCACATCCATATTGCTCATCCTCCACGCCGTTTTCTGGTTTGAATTTGGCATCGCGGTCCTTTTACGGCTGCATCCGGCATTGCCTGCCGATCCTTTGTGGGTGGGATTGATGGGTGGATCAGCATTCGCCGCCGCCGCCATTTTTATTCTCCTGCCCATTTTTCTGCAGAAACGCTCCAAGCCAGCCTTCTATTGCAGCGTCGCATTCCTGGGCATGGTTGCGATGGTCACCGTGTTGGATGACGTCGGGTTGAGCGATCTGATGTACCTGGCTGCGACAATACTTCCTCTGGTGCTGATTCTCGTTAACAAAAAGCAATATTTGTGCGATCAAGGGAAAACGGCATAAACTTTCAGATTTATTAGCCGATTTGGCAATAAAAAACCGGATATTTGTCTATTTTTGGGGAATTGCCTATTGTAATTTTAAAAAACCAACTGTATACTACTTCAATTACCTTAACAATGCAATTTATTGTGCAAAAATTTCTGGTCCGCATCACAGGGCTGTTAGTCTTTTCTTTCATTTGTCCTTACAGGTAAAGAAAACCTCTTTTTGAGAGAGACGCACCTGGTTCTGGTTTTTACCTCAAAGTAACCTCTCTTCTTGCCATTGCTATACCAGTAATTTTGTATACATCTGTTGTGTGGATTTGTATAATGTAATGGCATTAATTCAAGTAATTTAGACCCATAAATGAACTTATTTGTTACAGGTAGTTAATGCAATCGTTACATAAATACATCGAAACCGTTGGAGCATTAAATGAGTGACATGAATAACGCACTATCAAGCAACACCATTCTGGACGTCCAGAATCTGCGGACGTATTTTTATACCGAGGATGGCGTGGTCAAAGCCGTGGATGGGGTTGATTTTTCGGTTAACGCAGGAGAAGTTTTAGGCCTGGTGGGGGAGTCCGGTTGCGGAAAAAGCGTCAGTTCGCTTTCCATCCTGCGGCTGGTGGGTGTCCCCGGCAAAATTACCGGTGGAAAGATCTTCTTCGAAGGGAGAAACCTCCTCGAATTCAGCGATGCCGAGATGGTAAAGATCCGCGGTGACCGCATCTCCATGATCTTTCAACAGCCGCAATCCAGCCTGAACCCGGTGTTCAAGGTTGGCGACCAGGTAGCCGAGGTATTGCAGCTTCACAAGGGCATGTCTCGTAAGGAAGCCTGGAATCGCGCGGTCGAGTTGCTGACCCAGGTGGGCATCCCGAATCCACAGCAAAAAGCGCATGCATACCCGCACGAGATGTCTGGCGGGCAGGCGCAACGCGTAATGATCGCCATGGCGCTGGCGCTTTCTCCAGCCCTTCTGATCGCCGACGAGCCCACCACGGCACTGGATGTGACCATCCAGGCCCAAATCCTCGATCTCATCCGCGAGCTGCGCGAAAAGACCAACACCGCGGTGATCCTGATCACCCATGACCTGGGCGTCATTTCGGAAATGGCAAACCGGGTTGCCGTGATGTATGCCGGCGAGATCGTTGAATTCGCCGATGTGGAACCTCTCTTTGCCCGGCCGCTGCACCCGTACACGCAGGGATTGATCGGCTCGATCCCTGTCGTGGGCAAGGTCGTGGACCGCCTGGAAGTTATCCCGGGGCTGGTTCCCAATCTGATCAACCTGCCGCCGGGCTGTCGTTTTGCCCCGCGTTGCAGGTTGCGCGAAAAATACGGGTTGGAAATATGTAAAAGGATCGAGCCCGAACTGGTTGAGGTGGAACCTCGCAGGTCCGTCCGCTGCTGGTTGTATACCAGCGCCAGGAATCACGTCGCGCCCCTCAAGATCTAGATCGTTCACGAAAAACCATCGCTGCATGAGGATTTATGAATACACATACTGCACCTTTTATTCAAGATGACCAGAAAAACCTGATGGTTGTCAAAAACCTTAAAAAATTCTTTCCGGTGAAAACCGGTATCATTCAACGCGTATCGGCTTATGTGCAGGCTGTTGACGATGTCAGCTTTGATGTAAAAGCCGGAGAGACGCTGGGTCTGGTCGGTGAATCCGGCTGCGGAAAGACCACCGTGGGAAGGACCGTCCTGCGCCTGATCGAACCCACCAGCGGTTCGGTTGAATTCGACGGCAAGGATATTCTGAAATTATCCGGCGGTGATCTAAAAACTGTGCGCCGCGATATGCAGATCATCTTTCAAGACCCTTACGCTTCACTCGATCCGCGGGTGCGTATTGGCGATTCGGTCATGGAAGGCCTGGAAATCCACAAGATAGGCAACAAGAAAGACCGCTACCAGATGGCCATCGATACCCTCAAGAAGGTCGGACTGGAAGAATACCACGCGCGGCGCTACCCCCACGAATTTTCAGGCGGTCAGCGGCAGCGCATCGGCATTGCCCGCGCTCTGGCATTGAAGCCGCGCTTCATTGTTTGCGACGAACCGGTCTCGGCGTTGGACGTATCCATTCAATCCCAGGTGCTGAACATTTTAAAGGATCTGCAGGAGGAATTTGGCCTGACGTACCTTTTCATCGCTCATAACCTGGGTGTGGTGGAACACATCTCGGACCGTGTGGCGGTGATGTACCTCGGCAAGATCGTGGAACTGACTCACCGGGATGAACTCTTCCGCAATCCGCTGCACCCCTACACGCGCGCGCTATTGTCGGCCATTCCAATCCCTGACCCCACGTTGAAGCGCACCCGCACCATCCTCAAGGGAGACGTGCCGAATCCCGTCAATCCACCCAAGGGCTGCCGTTTTCACCCGCGCTGCCCCATCGCGGTAAAGCATTGTGCGAAGGAAGAGCCGGCTTTCGTTGAAAAAACCGCAGGTCATTCGGTGGCTTGCTGGCTGGCCTGATGGCAATAATCATGTTTATTGAAGAATAAGCATAAAGGAGGTGGTCACATCATACGGCTGTTAGTCAATGTGCAAAAGGGTTCTTCAGGTGAAAACCCGAAATCGTTCAAACAAACTACAAGGAGAATGGAAATGAAGCGAAGATTTTTTGTTTTGTTTAGCCTGCTGCTCATCGTCAGCATGGCACTGGCTGCCTGCGCGAAGGCAACCGTGACTGAAGCTCCCGGTGCAGCCACCGAAGCTCCGGCCACAGAAGCCGTGGCAGCCAATCCGCTCAAGGTCACCTTATCCTTCCGTGTGGTGGACCGCGCCTATCTGCCCTCACCGGATAAAGTAGCCCAGGAAATTCAGGCCCAGTTGAAAGAGATCGGTGTGGATGTCACGCTTGAGGAAATGGAATCAGCGGCATTCATCGATGCGACTGCTGCCGGAGAAAAAGCCTTTTATCTCTTGGGATGGAACGCCGACTATCCGGATGCCACCAACTTCTATGATTATCACTTCAGCGGCAACCAGCTTCAATTTGGTAATCTCTACCCCGACATGGTGGCGGAGATCCAGGCTGCTGCCCAGGTTGC
>DAOUGM010000119.1:0-3746 GCA_034428895.1 Anaerolineaceae bacterium | reverse complement strand
TTTCTTTTATTTTGCCAACAGCTGGGGCGCGGTGGCAGGCGTGCGCTGGGCAGACCGGGTTGGGAAGGGCATCCGCACCGCCCCACGCGACGCGCTGGTTGCCGATAACGTTAAGCCCGAGCAGCGCGGGCTGGCTTTTGGGCTGCACCGCGCGGCCGATACTGCCGGCGCTTTGCTCGGCATCCTGATAGCGGCATTCATCGTCTGGAAGCTGCAGGCAGGCAGCTCGGCTCTTTCGGAGCATACCTTCAGGACTGTGGTACTCATCAGCCTCATCCCGGCTTTTCTGGCGGTCCTTGTCTTGGCGCTCGGCACGAAAGAGGTGAAAGTTGGGGAAGAAGTCCGGAAGGTGCGCATTTCCTTCAAAGGACTCGGCCGCAATTTTATTACTTTTATGGTCATCGTGGGGATATTTGACCTGGGCAATTCCTCGGATGCCTTCCTGGTGCTGCGGGCGCAGGAACGCGGCATGAGCGCTCTGAACATCCTCATTATGCTGGCTGCTTTCAACCTTATCTACACGCTGATTTCGACGCCGGCGGGTGCGCTCTCCGACAAGCTGGGCAGGCGCAAGCTCATCATCGGCGGCTGGATTGTCTACGCCCTGATTTACCTCGGTTTCGCTCTGGCGCGTTCGGCTGTGCACGTCGGGCTGCTGTATGCTGTATACGGGCTGTATTACGGCATGGCTTACGGCACAGCCAAAGCCATGGTTGCGGATTTGGTGCCGGCGGATCTGCGCGGGACTGCATTCGGGACTTACAATGCAATCCTCGGGATTCTGGATTTTCCCGCGTCGGTCATCGCCGGTCTGCTGTGGAGCGGGGTAGGCGGCTGGAAAGGCTTTGGACCCTCGGCTCCGTTTTACTTCGGGGCAGGGATGGCGCTGCTGGCGGTAGTATTGTTTATGCTCTGGACGCCCACACTCGTTGAAAATGGGAGATTGCTAGGAAAGGTATAATCCTTTCACTATAGATAGCTATTTGAAACACAACAATAAAATCGTATTTCCATCAAATCTGGCAAAACGAGGTGACAATATGATAGATGAATCAAAAATGGCTTTACAGTTTTCGGTGGTTATCCCAGTTTATAATAAAGAGAAATACATAAAGAGGGCGATTAACTCAGTATTATCGCAAACCCACCAGAAATTTGAGATTATCATTATTGATGATGGTTCTACAGATGACAGTATAGATATCGCAAGAGAAGTTCAGGACAGTCGAATTAAGATAATCCAGCAAGAAAATCTGGGGGTCTCCGCTGCAAGAAATCGAGGTATTAAAGAAGCAAATCACGATTGGGTAGCTTTTTTGGATGCAGATGACGAATGGCTTCCTAGATTTCTGGAGGAAATCAATAATCTAATTCTAGATTTTCCTGCATGTCAGGTTGCAGGAACTGGTTTTTTCTTAGTGAATAAGAATGGCGAGATCCAAGTAAACAAGATTAGTTGCCCTATCACTCCAGGTTGGACTGGTTATCTCAAGAATTTTGCAGCCTCGATGACGAAAGGTGGCCCGTTAAGTTCATCATCTTTCGCAGCAACCAAACAGGCGCTTCTACAGGCAGGCTTATATCCTGAAGGTGTGACTTTATCTGAGGACCTCTCTTTGTATTTAATGCTTGCTATAGATTATCAGATTGCCTATTCGTACGCTCCTCTTGCGATTTACCATTTAGAAGCAGAGAATCGAACCTGGAAAGGTCTTGATACAACAGAGTTACACGTTATTAGATTGGGGAAAGAGATTCTGCAAATGACGGATGTCAATCAAGAGTTTAAAGATAATTTGTTTGAGTTTCTTGTGGGTCTAGAACTACGAAGGGCAAAGATATTACTTTATCGTGGAGCGAAAGACAAAGTGCTTGAAATTCTACATTTTAGCTCACGAACAAGTATTTTTTCGACAAAGGTTTCAAAACTTACCAAATGGGTGAAATTTCCGACTTTTTTATATGTAATTTTGTTCAAGTTCAAAAATTCTTTACAACAGATAATAAGGATTCTTGAAAGACTCGAGGTCTGATTCTTATTCTCAATCAGGCCGCACCTTCCATGAAAAGCATGTTTGGTCGACAGTAATTCTACTGACAATGCAGTTGATTTTACAAAAATCACATGGAATGGAGACACCGAAGTATAGGTCGTTATAGAAAAAGGTTAGGGTACGGGGTATGCAGATTATCGTGGGATTGAAGATGCTAGGAATGCTAAAAATAAAAAAGTAGATCAGAATAACTGGATTTTCGAAGATTAGTCGCAGAAAAAAGCCACTGATTTGAATCGAATTCCAAAACAATTGTTATCGGCGTAAAAGAGGCACCAGTTTTGAGTCGAGAACCCCCATAGTCTTCGATTTACCAACAGGTTTTCGATCAATTCTCAACGAAATTCCTTTGGGGGGCCTACAAAAAAGAAATCATTTCTAAAAAACATCTAGTTTTATGCTCTGTAATGATGCGTCTTATGGATTAGTTTCTTATGTTTTCTATCCTAACTTGAGTTTCAAGACGAGTACTTAATAACAGTCTAGTGAAGACATCGAGCTAGATACATCGCTCCGAATAAAGGGGTGGGAAATTCATTACCTTGAAGCGTTAAGACTCTTTTACAATATCTCAGCACACAAATTGACAAGCAATACAATAGCAAATCCCGTCAGGGGTTTGGAGGCGCGTCGTTTTTTACTTGATTAATCGGGACCTTACTAAAAATCTGAGCAGGCGAATCAGCTAGTCAATGCGCTTTCTGGAATAGTTATAGAGAAGATCTTTTGATAATCCATTTGAGACCCGGTTGCCTTGGTTAACAGTTGGTTCCCAAAGTAAATTGGAAAATTCTGGATGCAATGTTTGGGGCTTAGGTAGGACGATTTATTGAAAGGTCATACTGAGGCCCAAACATCAGAGAGCCAGAATCTACTTGTACCAATGGCTGTGTACTTTTTTGGCTAAGGAATGAAATTCCATGCGAGGATAACGCAGTCCGGCTATTTATTAACAGGTATAATCAGTACAATATGAAAATTGGAATACTTGAATACCGAACAAACTATTACCCCTATCTTCGGAATATTCTATACAAAATACCTGATGCAGAATATAAACCTGTTAATGATCTTTATAGTTTTTTGCGAAAGGGAGCTTTATTTGTAAATCGCAGTTTAGGTCAGCCGATAATTAAGTCATTCAACCTGAATAATCAATTTGAAGACCTGGACCTTAACCGCGTTGACTTGCTGCATTTCTTCAACGGCATCAGCTACGGCCGGACGCCCTGGGTCACATCCTTCGAGACCATCGTGCCGCGCTTCGCCCACCTGGTCACCCGCCACCATGGAAAAGAAATCACGCATGCCAGCCTGGACGCGCTCACCCGCCGCGCTCTGGAAGCGATGGCCGGGAAGGCCTGCCTGGCAATCCTGCCGCTTTCACAATCTGCCGCCCTGATGCAAAAGGACCTGCTGAAGGACTACCCCGCCGAATACGCCCAGCCAATCCTCGAGAAAATGCGCGTGCTGCACCCTCCGCAGGAGATTCTCGGCCCGGAAGTGAAAGCGCGGGAGTATTCACCGGACAATCCGATCAGGTTCATCCTGGTTGGCGCGGCGTTCTTCCGGAAAGGTGGGCGTGAGGTTTTGGAAGTGTTTGAACGGCTTGTCCGGCAGGAAAAGCTGCCCGTGCGCCTGATTATCGTCAGCTCCTTACGCATCGAACCTTATGCCGCGAAAGAAACCGAA